>JAIOII010000198.1 GCA_019912685.1 Kofleriaceae bacterium | reverse complement strand
GCGGCGCCGCGCCGGTGATCTCGGGCAACGGGCGGTTGTCGGGACTACGTCCCATCTCCTCGCGGATCAGCCCGGCCTCGGCGAGCACGCGGCGCGCGCGCGCGTGGCAGTGCGCGGGCTGGATGTCGTTCAGCTGCATCGTCCCCTCCTTGCGGCGAGCGTAGCCGGCGGCGTGGAGCGGATCCATGGGAACCCATCGATTTCGCGGCCGCGTCCTCGAAGAACATGGTCGCCGGCTCCTCGTCGGCGCCCATGGCCGCGACCAGCGCGGTGAGCGCGCGCGCGAGCCGCCGCAGCTCCGCCGGCGGGAGCGACGCCAGGCCGGCGAGGAGCCCCTCCTGGGCCACGCCGGGCGCACGCTCGAGCAGCTTCGTGCCGCGCCCGGTGAGCGTGACCTCGCGCCGGCGCCGGTCGCGCACGGACGTGGAGCGCCGCACCAGCCCGGCGTCGACGAGGCGCTGCACGACGACCGACACCGAGCTCTGGTGGGTCGCCGTGGCGTCCGCGAGCTCGCCGATCGTCTGCGCGCCGCGCGCGTGGAGCTGGTGCAGCACGAAGAGCTGCGCCCCGCTCACCCCGAAGCGCTGCTCGGCCGCGCGCGACGTCTCGCGCAGGACGCGCACGATGCGGCGGATCGCGTCCATCGCGGCGCGGATCGACGGATCGGCGGTGGGCACGGGCACGGGCTCAGCGGACGATGGGGAGGAACGCGATCGCCTGCACACGTTCGTCGCGGAAGCGCGCGACCTGGCGCAGCGTGCGCACCATGACCTCGGCGACCTCGGGCGAGACGTCGCGCGCCGCCGCCGCCACCGCGGCCGACAGGCCGAACGGCAGCTGGACCTCGCCGAAGCCCGAGAACAGGTCGCGTAGCGTGAGGTCGGGCGGATAGACCTCGATCGTCGCGTCGTCGCCGAGCTCGGCCAGCTCGCGCGCGCCCGCGAGCGCGGCGTCGAGGCCGCCGAGCTCGTCGACGAGGCCGAGGCGCTTGGCGTCGGCGCCGGTCCACACGCGGCCCTGCGCGATCGCGTGCACGTCGGCGACGGTCTTGCCGCGGCCGGCGGCGACGCGGCCGACGAACACGTCGTAGATCGCCTGCATGTGCGCCTGCACCGCGGCGCGCTCGTCCGCGGTCCACGGCGCGAGGCTCGCCATCATGGTCGCGCGCTTGCCGCGGCCCATCGGGTACGTGGTGACGCCGATCTTCGCCAGCGCGCCGCCCGGCGCGAGCTTGCCGCCGACGACGCCGATCGATCCGGTGAGCGTGTCGGGGAGCGCGTAGATCTTGGTCGCGCCGCACGCGATGTAGTAGCCGCCCGACGCGGCGACGTCGCTCATCGAGACGACGACCGGCTTCTTCGCCTTGACCTCGGCGACGGCGTGCCAGATGAGCTCCGACGCGAGCGCGCTGCCGCCGCCCGAGTCGATGCGGAGGACGACCGCCTTCACGCTGTCGTCGGCGGCGAGCACGCGCAGGGCCGGCACCAGCGTGCGCGACGCGATCTCGGCGCGCGCGCCGACGATGCCGTCGCCGCCGCCGTCGATCACGTCGCCGACCGCGTAGACCAGCGCGACGTGCGGCGCGGTCGGGCGCGTGGTCGGCGTCGCGCCCAGGAACCGCATCACCTTCATCATCGCCACCGCCCCCTCGGCCTTCTCCTCGAGCGGGATCTTGGTCCACGCGCCGGCGGCGGCCGCGTCGCGGAACTGCTCGAACGGCTCGACGACGTCCACCAGCTTCGCGGCGAGCGCCTTGTCCGACGTGAACATCGCCTCGTCGATGAGCGCCTTCACGGCGCCGGGGTCGAGCTTGCGGCCGGCCGCGATGGCGTCGACCATCGACTGGTACTCGCGATCGAGGATCGCCGCGATCGTCTCCTCCATCTCCTTCGACGGGCGATCGCGCGTGAGCGGCTCGGCCGCGCCCTTGTAGGCGCCGACGTGGAGGAAGTCGGCGGTGACGCCGAGCTGATCGAGCAGGCCCTTCAGGTGCACCGGCATCGCCGCCGGGCCCGACACCATCACCTCGCCGGTCGGCGCGAGGCCGATGCGATCGCACGCCGTGAGCACCATGTACTCGGCGTTCGACGCGGACTCGGTGTGGCAGTGGAGCTGCTTGCCCTTGGCCTTGAACGCGAGGAGCGCCGACTGCAGCTCGGCCGCGTCGGGGAGCGACACCGAGAGCCCGTCGACGCGCAGGACGAGGCCGGTGAGGTCGTCGTCCTTGGCGAGCTCGCGCAGGCGCTCGCCGAGGACGCGCACCTGGATCGCGTCGCTCGGGCCGCTCGTCCACGAGAAGCTCTCGAGCTCGGCGATGTCGCCGCCGAGCGTCATCACGCCGGCGTGCGGCTTGTCCGCATCGAAGCCGGGGCTCGCCTCGGGCGCCTCGTACGGGCCGGGCTTGTCGATGTTCTCGGCGATGTTCTTGAGCATCGCCATCGGATCGCCGAAGCCGCCGCCGCCACCACCACCACCGCTGTCGTCGCCCCCGCCGCCGCCACCGCCGCCCCACGGATCGGACTCGGCCGACGGAGCGTTCCAGTCCGGCTTCTTGTCCTCACCGCACGCGGCGGCGAGGAGCGCGGCCACGAGCACACAGGTCGCCTCGGCGCATCGCTTCATGACTTCCTCGACGGATCAGGGAGTGGAGGACGGAGCACTGGGATCGGAGGACGGCGTTGTCTCCGGCGTCGTCTCCGGCTTGGGATCGGACGGCGGCTCGGGCGGCTTGTCGCCAGCGCCGGTGTCGCCACCGCCGGTGCCACCGCCGCCGGGCTCGGGCGGCGTCGGCGTGCCGCTCGCGTTGCCCTTCAGGCGATCGAGCTGGCGCTGGGCCGCGGCGCTGCCGGGATAGACGGAGAGGTACTTCTCGTACGCCGTGATCGCGAGATCGGTGCGCCCCTGCTGCTGGTACGCCTCGGCCACGCCCCAGAGCGCGCGCTCGAAGCGCGGCGAGATGCCGAGCGCCGCGCGGAACTTCGAGTGCGCCGACGCGAACTGCTTGGCGTCGATGTGGCAGAAGCCCATGCCCGAGAGCGCCTCGACGCCGTTGGGCTGCACGTCGAGCGCGCGCTGGTAGTACGGCATCGCCTGACCGCAGTCGACCTCGGCGAGCTTGTGGGCCTTGGCGAGCAGGGCATCGTAGTTGTTGCCGACCGGGCCAACCGGCCCGGTCCCCGTGCCCGTGCCCGGGCCGGCGCTCGCTCCGCCGCTTCCCGTGCCCGTGCCCGTGCCCGTGCCCGTGCCCGATCCGTTGACCTCATCCGGCATCGGATCGACCGCGACGGTACCGACGCGCGCCAGCATCGCGCGCGCGCCCGCGTGCTCCGGCTGCGCCGCGATGACGGCGTCGGCGGCGGCCCGCGCGTCCGCCTGCTTCTTCTGCCGGAACGCGACGCGCGCGAGGTGCCAGCGCGGCCGCACGTCGCCGGTGCCCTCGAGCGCGCCCTGATCGAGCCCCCGGAGGAGCTGCTCGGCGCGGGTGTAGTCCTTGTCGCGGATCGCGGTGAGCGCCTCGACGAGCGACGCCTCGCGATCGCCGGGCGACGCCTGGCGCGCGGTGTCGAGGTAGCGCCGCACGTCCTTCATCGGCTTGCCCTGCAGGCGCAGGACGTCGGCCATCGCGACGTTCGCCATCGCGTCGCCGGCGCCGGCCTTCACCGCGCGCTGCGCGAGCCCGAGCGCGGTGAGCACGAGCTGCTTCGACTCGCGCAGCACCTTCGCGGCCGTCTTCGCATCGGTCGCGAGCTCGGCCTCGTCCTCGATGATCTGCGCCTGCGCCGACACGAGGCGCGCGCGCAGGCCGAGCGTCGTCGCGTCGGCCTTGCCGCCCTCGGCGAGCATCTTCTCGGCGGCGGCGAGCGCGGCAGCCTGATCGCGGCCGAGGTGGACGCGCGCCTGATCGACGAGGTCCTCGGCGATCGAGACCG
>JAIOII010000197.1 GCA_019912685.1 Kofleriaceae bacterium | reverse complement strand
GCTCGAGAGCCTGGCGGCGCGCGAGGTCGACGACTGGCTGGATCGGCGCAAGCTGCCCGGTCCGGAGGGCGAGCCACCCGAGCCTCCGCCGGCGCCGGTCCAGGCCGCGATCGACGCGCTCGTCGCGTGGGACGGATCGGGCGCGCTGGCGCCGATCCCGTGCTCGAGGGGCATGAGCGGCGCCATGTCGTACCGCCTCTTGCTCGCCGCGAAGGCCGCCCTCGAGGTGGCGAGCGGGCCGAACGACCCGCCGGCGCATGCCGCCCTGCGGCTCGGCCTCGCGCTGCGCGCCGGGGACAACGACGCGATGCCCATGATGATCGGCGCGGGCATCGCCGACGAGGCCGTGAAGGTGTTCGCGCGCAAGGGTGTCACGACGCCCGTGCCGGCGCCGTTCGCGGTCGCCGAGGAGCTGCCGTGGCGCGTGCTCGACTCGAACGCGCGCTGCGTCGCGTGGACGCTCGACACGATCGACCTGACGTCGAAGGAAGGGGCCGAGATCGTCGAGGTCTTCACGAAGATGGGGCGCAAGCCCGAGCAGGCGCTCGCCGAGGAGACGCAGGCCGTGAAGGCGTTCTGGGCGGACACGCTCGCGCAGGCGAGGCAGGCGCGCACGCGCGCCGAGCTCCTCGCGGTCCTCGAGCGCCGGCTGGAGGAGGCCCGGGCAGCCCGGCCGCGCTCGATACTCGTGCCGTTGCTCGGCGCGCCGTATGCGGCGAAGACGCTCCTCCGCGATCCGGCGCCCGCCGCTCACCCGTAGCGCGCGGGCCGGCGGGCACACCGTGCGCGCGTGCGCGGGACCGCCGGCGATCGACGCGCGCAGGTGCTTGCCGGCGCGGGCGCGACGCCGGGCACGTCGGATGCACAGGTGAGCGCTCGATGCGCACCTTCCGACGACTGGTGGTGGTCCTGGGGGCGATGGGGCTCGCGTGCGTCGCGTGCGACGGGGGCGGCGGCTCGTCCGATGCCGGCACCGAGAGCGGCGGGCCGATCGTGATCCAGGGCACCGAGCGGGTCCGCGCCGAGAGCCTCGATACGTGCGGCGGCTGCCACGTGGTGCTCGACGAGGTGCGAGCGGGCGAGGCCGCGGACCACATCGTGCCCGATCTGCGGCGCTACCTCACGCACGCGGAGATGATGCTCGCGTACGACCTGGACGCGCCGTAGGCGATATCATGCGCGCATGTCGAATCGCGCAGCGCGGGGTGTCGCCGCCGTGTTCCTCGTCTCCACGTTCTCGGCCTCGGTCGCGCACGCCGACCGGACGATCGCCGTGGAGGTCGCCGCGTCGTCAACGGCCAAGGGCAAGAACGACAAGTTCGCGGCGTGGCGCGCCGTCGACGGTTCGACCGGGACGGCGTGGTGCGAGGGCAAGGGCGACGAGGGGCTCGACGAGACGTTGAAGCTGACGCTGGCGGAGCCGATCGTCGTGACCCGCATCGACCTCTACGTCGGGCTGCACGGCTCGGCGAAGGCGTACAAGGAGAACAACCGGCCGTCGAAGCTGTTCGCGCAGACCGCGGTCAAGACCGGCGAGCCGATGGTGCTGCTCGCCAAGGCGGTGCCGATCGTGAGCGACCACGACAAGCTGGTGAAGCTCGATCTCAAGACGCCGCGGACGGTGCAGGTGCTCGAGCTCGGGCTCGCCGGCGTCACGCGGGGAGACAAGACGAAGGTCAACCAGACGTGCGTCACCGACGTGTCCGTCGTGGGCGAGAAGGGCGAGGTGATCGCCTTCGCCTACGGCATGCCCGTCGACGCGATGAAGTCGTTGCCGGCAGGGCTGGCGGCCGTGCGCGCGGCGGTGGCGGCGTGCGACGAGAAGGCGCTCGCGGCGGCGGTGAAGTTCCCGCTCTCGCACAGCGTCGCGGCCGAGGAGGACTCGCGCACGGTGAAGCTCAAGAACGCGAAGGCGCTGGCGAAGGCGTGCAAGGCGGGCGACTTCCCGAAGATCCCGGACTCGGCCGACCGCGCCGGCATCAGCCCGAGCGGGCCGGGCCGCGTGACGCTCGAGACGGACTCCGACACCGTCATCCGGGTGGACATGGTGTGGAACAAAGGTGCGTGGCAGCTCGCGGCGATGGAGAGCTACTGAGCCGGCGCGGCGGCGACGTGGACGCTGTCGCAGAACTTCTTCAGCCAGTCGAGGATCGCCGCGTCGGGCGGCGGCGCAACCTTCGGCTCCTTCGTGGCCGAGCCGGCCCACCAGTGCGCGTTGCAGCGGATGCCTCGTGAGCCGTCGGGGAGCGGGATCCACACCGTGACGTCGAGGTGCCGGCTGCCGTTGGTGGCGGAGACGTAGCGGACGCGGCCGTCGGTCAGCGTCTCCCTGGCGATCTCGACGAGGTCAGCGCGGTCCGCGTCGGGCTCGACGTCGCGCGCGAGCGCATCGGCGTCGAACGTCTTCTCCTTCGGCCGGTCGAGCGTGAGGCGCGGGCCGGCCGGGAAGCTCGGCGGCTCCGCGGTCGCGCCGATCCACCAGTCCTTGCCGAGCATGTACTCGGGGTTGGCGGGCAGCCCGTCCGGGACGTCGACCTTCACCTTCACGCCGTCGAGGTCGACCTCGGTCGGCGTCCACGCGGCGGCGAGCCACCTCGCCTTCGCCCCGCCCGTGTCGGTCGTTTTCCCCGTGCCCGTGCCCGTGCCCGTGCCCGTGCCCGTGCCCGTGCCCGATGCGCCACCTTCGTTCTTGCTCCCACCACACGCGGCGACCGCGGCGACGACAACGATCGTTCCGACGATCGAACGCAGGTTCATCCGCCGATGATAGCCACGCACGGAGGTTCGAGATGTGGGGTGGAACCTTGCCACCTTTTTCCTCGCGGCCTGCGGCGACAACATCGAGGTCTACCGCCTCGATGCGACGCGCTCGTCGATCTGCGCTGGCGGCCGTGAATTGCTAACCTCGGGGCGTGCCGCCGCCCGACGATGACGATGACGAGCCGGACATCCGCAAGCTCGGCGACGCCGTCCCTGGCCGCTGGCTGAAGGTCGTCGGCACGGTGGTCGCGTGCGAGGGAGCGCCGCTCGTCGCGCCCCTCACCGGGCGGCGCTGCGTCGCGTTCGACGCGGCGATCTTCCAGTACGTGCTCGAGCCGCATCCAACGTTCGACGCCGAGCTCTACACCGGCGGGCAGCTCCTGACCCGGAGCCTGCGGGCGGTGCCGTTCTTCGTCGAGGACGCGACGGGCCGCGCGCTCGTCGATCCACGCGGCGCGTTCGTACGCCTCACGCTCGACCACGAGCAGGGCGGGCCCGGTCAGCGCATCGACCGGCTGGTCGTCGCGGATCACGCGTTCTTGCCGCGTTCGCGCCCGAACGAGGACAAGCGCTACGTCGAGGGCGTGCTCGAGATCGGCGAGCTCGTCCTGGTGAGCGGCTTCGTCCAGAAGCCGGAGGCATCCGCTGACGCCTCGGTCTACCGCGCCTCCGCGGATCCGCGCGTTCGCATCGCGGGATCGCCCGGCTTGCCCGCCGACATCACCGACCGCCGCGACGAGGTCGAGCGCGCCGGCGGCCCCTCGCTCGCCCGCATGCGCGAGATGACGCCCGGCGCGCGCGTCCGCCAGCACGTGAGCGGCCGGATGATCATCGTCCCCGACGACTGATCACGCGGGCGCGTACGCGACGCCGCTGTCGCGCACGGTCTTGCCGAGCGCGCGGCGCACGGCGGACTTGGCGGTCGTGAGGCTGGTGAGCGCGGCGGCGACGGCGCGGTCGCGCACGGGCGAGCTCCCGACGGGGCGAGGGGTCAGGCCGAGGCGGCGCAGGCGGGCGTTGCCGCGGTAGAGCAGCTCGCGGCGGCGCGTCGCGTCGGTGTAGTAGGTGAAGCTGACGGTGATCGAGGGGCCGGGGCCGTTCTCGACCATGTGCGGCGTGGTCGACGGCATGTAGCCGCCCATGCCGGGCGCGAGCTCGAACACCCGCGCGCGCGCCCGGAACGCCTCGTTCCACAAGACCTCGTCGCGCGAGTGCTGGTCGTGGAAGCGCTCCTGCGCACGCTCGGGCACGACCTCGCGATCGAACGGGTCCCACGTGTAGAGCCGCTTGGTGCCGAGGATCTGGAGGATGACGTTGTGCTCGTGATCGATGTGGAACGGCGTGACCGCGCCCGGCGACGACACGAAGATCCAGCCGGCGCGGTAACACATGCCGGGGTCGCGTGCGTCGATCTGCGGGCGGACCTCGTCGAGCACCTCGTCGACGAGGCCGCGGTACGTCGGATCGGCCTGCACGTTGAGCAAGGACATCCACGCGCGCGCCTGGGCGATGCCGGCGAGCGTCTCCTCCGCCGACTTCGGGTTGGGGTGCAGCTTGGGCGCGTCGGCGAAGCTCGTGCCGGCGGTCGCGTCGGCCGAGTGTGTCCGCACGAGGCGGCGCGCGGCGAGGCGCTTGCCGAGCTCGACGAGGGCGTCGATCTGCAGGAGCGGGTGGTCGCCGAGCCGGTGCGTGACGGCCTGGATCTTCCAGGGATCGAACGCGGGATCGAGCTTCACGCGCGGGTCGGCGGCGGACATCGGCCGGAGTTTAGCGGCTATCATGCGCGACCGTGGGTTTCATCGACGTCGGTCAGCGCATCGCCAGGAACGCATGGCGCATCCCGGGGGTGGGCCAGGTGCTCGCGCTCGACTACGCGCGCAGCTTCGCGCGCCGGCCGCCCAACCGCTTCCGCGGCGTGTACGCGAGCTTCGCCGAGGCCGAGGCGTCGATCCCGCCGGGCGAGCGCGTCGGCTACGACCACGCCGAGCTCGCCGGCCTCTACCGCCACCGCATGGAGAAGGCGAACCAGAGCGACTACGCGGTGCTCTTCTGGCTGCGCGGCATCATGGACCCGGCCCGGCCGGGTCCGTTCGTGTTCGACTACGGCGGCCACGTCGGCGTGAGCTATCACGGCTGGCGCAGCTACCTCGGTTACCCCGCGGGCACGCGCTGGCTCGTGTACGACGTCCCGGCGATCACCCGGGTCGGCGCCGAGCTCGCCGCCGAGCGGCCGAGCCCGGGGCTGGCGTTCACCAACGACGTCGCCAGCGCGCGCGGCTGCGACGTCTTCCTCGCCGCCGGCGCGCTCCAGTACGTCGACGAGCCGCTGCCCTCGATCCTCGCGCGCGTCGGGTCGCGGCCGGGCCACATCCTCCTCAACAAGATGCCGGTGTACGACGGCGAGACCTTCGTGACCGTGCAGTCGACGGGGCGCGCGTTCCATCCGTACCGCATCTACAACCGCGCCGAGCTGGTCGCGAGCGTGACCGCGCTCGGCTACCGCCTCGTCGACGACTGGGTGAACAAGGAGCAGTACTGCGTCATCCCGTTCACGCGCGGACGCGACATCGACGCCTACAGCGGCTTCTACTTCGTGCGCGACGACCTCGACACGCGAACGAGCCGATAGAGCTGGCCCTCGGGCGCCGTGTCGATGAGGGTCGCGTGCGCCGCCAGCCACGCCGCGAGCTCGGGATCGGGCGGCCGCTGCCCGACGTGGGCGTAGAAGAGGGCGCCGCGCGCGGCGAGGTCGGCGACCGGGGCGGCGCCGGCGTCGTCGTTGGCGATCGCCCAGCCGCGCGCGCGTGACACGTAGAAGACG
>JAIOII010000196.1 GCA_019912685.1 Kofleriaceae bacterium | reverse complement strand
GGCGTCCGCGCGGCGGGATCCACAGGGACTCGGCGCGCATCGACGTGCGCGGCGCGCCCGCGCCCGTCGAGGTCGAGGTGCGCGAGGACGACCTGCGCTTCGTCGTCGACGTCACCGCGCCGCTCTCCACCGGCCTCTTCGCCGACCTGCGCGAGGGACGCCGCGCGGTGCGCGCGTACGCGAAGGATCGCCGCGTCCTCAACCTCTTCAGCTACACCGGCGCGATCTCGGTCTACGCCCACGCCGGCGGCGCGCGCCACGTGACCGCGATCGACGTCGCCGCCAAGGCGCATGCGCGCGCCCGGCGCAACTTCGCCGCGTCCGGCTTCGACGCCGAGACGCCCGAGCACGTGGTCGGCGACACCTTCAAGGTGCTGGCGCGCTATGCCGAGCGCGGCACCAGGTTCGACCTCGTCGTCCTCGATCCGCCGGCGTTCGCGTCGGCGCAGGCGCGCGGCGGCAAGCCGTGGAGCGCGATCAAGGACTACGGCGAGCTCGTCGCCGCGGCGCTCGGCGTGCTCGAGCCGGGCGGGCTGCTCGCCGCCGCGTCGTCGACCCACAAGGTGTCGGCCGACGAGTTCGACGCCGCGCTCGCCGAGGGCGCGGCGTCGGCCGGGACCTCGCTCAAGATCATCGACCGCCGCGGCCTGCCGCCCGACTTCCCGGTCGTGCCCGGCTTCCCCGAGGGCAACTACCTGAAGTTCGCGATTGGCGTACGCTCGTAGGGCGTGACCCGAGCGCTCGCGATCTCCGGCATCCTCCTCTGCGCCGCGGCGTGCGAGCGCGCGCGCCCGCTCGAGCACGTCGATCCCTCGCAGCTCGCGATCGGTGACCAGGTCACGGTCCGCACCGACACCGTCGGCATGGACGCGCACGCGCGCCCGGCGACGTTCGCGCTCGTCGACGCCGACAACCTCGGTGACCTGCCGGCGGCCGTGACCCTCGGCGGCGTCCTCGTCGACGCGGACGGCCAGGAGGTCGGACGCCTGCGCGCCGAGTCCCTGTGGATCCCGCCGCGCGGACGCCGCACGTTCGCGCTGGTCGACGACCAGGACCAGGCGCGCCCGGCGGCGGTGGCGGCGCGCATCGACGTGCGCGGCGCGGTCCGCCCGCGTCACGACGAGCCGGTCTCGATCGAGCAGGGGCACGTGTGGAAGGACGGCGACCGCGTCGTCGCCACGGCGATGGTCGTGAACAAGGCCGATCGCCCGTGCCACGCCGTCGTGCTCGCCGGCTTCCACGATCGCGACGGCGCGCCGATGACGCGCCCGTTCTCCGTGTTCCCCATCGGCGCCGACATCGAGCGTCCCGCGCGCTTCGTCGGCCCCCCGGGATCGACGACGGGCTACATCTTCGTCGGCAAGATCCGCTGCTGACCCGGAACGCTCGGGTCAGAAGCGGAAGATGATCTCGCCGCACGACGTGCCGGCGGGGCAGGTCAGCGGCTCGCTGCGATCGATCGACAGGACGAGCCCGGTGGCCACGCCGACGGCGACGATGCCGCCGGCCGTGATCCAGAACCACTTGTTCGAGAAGATCGAGGGGCCGCGCGGCGGCTGCTTGCGCGGCGGCTTCGTCACCACCTTGACCTTCGCCTTCGCGACCTGCTCGTAGAGCGGCCCCGCGACGTCGGCGAACGCGTCCTCGAGCTCGCGATCGCCGACGGTCAGGCTCTCGGCGGCGAGCCGGGCGCCGCCGCTCGCGTCGTAGACGAACACGCGGTAGCGGCCTTCGCCCTTCTCCGCCGAGACCACGACGATCTGCTCGACGCCCAGCAGCTCGCCCGCCTCCGCGAACCCGGCCTGGGCCCGCGCGGGCCCAGGCCGGGTTCG
>JAIOII010000195.1 GCA_019912685.1 Kofleriaceae bacterium | reverse complement strand
GGCGTGCGCGCGCGGCGACGCGCAGGCGCTCGCCACCTTCGACCGCCTCTACCTCGCCGACGTCCCGGCCGGGCTCGCCCACATGAAGCTCGACCGCGCGATGATCGACGACCTCGTCCAGGAGGTGCGCGCCAAGCTCCTCGTCGCCGAGGACGGCGCGCCGCCGCGCATCCTCGCGTACGCGGGCCAGGGCAAGCTGCGCGGCCTCTGCCAGGTGATGGCGGCGCGCGCGGCGCTCACGCGGCTGCGCGCGACCAGGCGCACGACCTCCGACGACGGCGTCGCGGCGCTCGCCGCCGCCGGCGACGATCCCGAGCTCGCCTTCCTGAAGGCGCACTACCGCGACGCGTTCAAGGCCGCGTTCACCGGGGCCGCCGGCGAGCTCGACGCGCGCGACCGCAACCTCCTCCGGCTCCACCACCTCGGCGGCGTCACGCTCGATCAGCTCGCCGCCATGTATGGCGTGCACCGGGCCACCGCCGTGCGCTGGCTCGCCGACGTGCGCAAGCGCCTGCTCGCCGGGACGCGCGCGCGGCTGCGCGCGACGCTGTCGGTCTCCGCCGAGGAGCTCGACAGCATCATGGAGCTGATCGGTAGCCGGCTCGACGCCAGCGTGCGCCGGCTGCTCGACAGCGTCGCGGCGAAGGGGTGACACGGCGCCGGCGCCTCACCGCTTCGCGACCTTCGCGGCGGGCGCCGCGACCGGCACGCTCCAGTCGACGACCGCCCACGCGCCGGCGCGCTTCTCGAGGAAGAACGTCTGCCGCGCCTTCGCGCGCTTCTTGCCTCCCGCCGTCGCGTCCATCTCGATCGTGACGCGCGCCTTGCTCGCGTCGGTGATCACCGCCGCGCCGTAGCTGACGCGCTGACCGAGCTGGCCGAGGAACGCGGTCAGCGCCTGCTGCACGCGTTCCTCCTCGGTGACGAGCCGCGGGACGTAGCCGCCGCACGCCTCCGCGATGTGGGTGGTGGCCGCCGCGCCACCGGCGGCGAGAGCAAGAGCAAGCGCGAAGGTCCTGGCGATCGTCTTCATCGGTTCGTCTCCGGGTTGTTCACCCCGAGAACGCAGCCGCCTCGCGACCGGCGCACGGAAATCGACCGCGCCGGATTCCTCAACGATGTCGAGGGACTGGTGTTACGGTGCGGGGTCGTGGGCTTCTTCAAGCGCGCACCGAAGGTGCAGGTCTTCCTGCCGCGGACCCTGTTCGTCGGACGCCCCTGCGACGTCGAGCTCCTCGTCGCCTGCGAGGAGGAGCTCGACGTCGAGTACGTCGACGTGCACATCGAGGGCGACCAGGGCTGGTCGGTCGGCTCGGGCAAGTCGCGCACCACGCGCCGCGAGACGACGCCTACCCTCGCCAGGCGGCTGATGGACGCCGGCGTGCTCGCGCCCGGCGAGACGCGGCTGCGCGCGCGCTTCACGCTGCCCGAGGGCATGCCGCCGAGCCATGCCCTGTCCCCGGCGTGGGCCTCGCTCGAGCTGAAGGTGCGCGTCGCGATCCCGTGGTGGCCGGACGGCCGCTACACGTTCACGCTCCCCGTGCGCGTGCCGCCGCCGGCGCACGTCGATCGCCAGCCGCGCGCGTTCCGGAGCACCGGGCTGCGCGACGACCCGGACGACAAGCGCCTCGAGCTGAGCCTCGCCTCGACGGCGTTCGTCGCCGGCGAGACCGTCACCGGCTCGTTCGCGCTCTTCCACGTCGACGATCGCAAGGCGCGCGAGCTCGAGATCGCGCTGGTGCCGCGGCTCGACCTCCTCGGCTGGCGCACGCGCGAGCGCGACGCCGACGCGCTCACGGTGAGCTTCGCGGTGCCCGCCGGCAGCGCCGGCAGCAACATCCCGTTCCGCTTCCACCTGCCACCGACGATCACGCCGTCGTTCGAGACGCTCACGCATCGCCTGCGCTGGGTGCTGGTCGCGCGCTCGGGATCGTTCTTCCGCGGCAAGGTCGAGCTCGCGGTGCCGATCACGATCGTCGACGCGAGCGCGGCCGACGCCGTCCCCGAGCTCGCGTCGAC
>JAIOII010000194.1 GCA_019912685.1 Kofleriaceae bacterium | reverse complement strand
TTCCTCGAGGGGGCGCCGGTGCGCGCCGAGACCGCGACGCGCGGCGCCCCCTCGAGGAACGTGCCGGCGACGAACGTGGCCAGCTCGCCGTCGACCAGCGCGAGCCACTCGTCGTCGACGAGGTCGCGCTTGGTGAGGACGACGATGCCGCGCCGCACGCCGAGGAGCTGGCACACGTCGAGGTGCTCGCGCGTCTGCGGCATGACGCCCTCGTCGGCGGCGACGACGAGCAGGACGAGGTCGAGGCCGGTGGCGCCCGCGACCATCGAGCGGATGAAGCGCTCGTGGCCGGGCACGTCGACGACCGCGACGCGGCGGCCGGGGAGGTCGAGGTGCGCGAAGCCGAGCTCGGTCGTGATCCCGCGCGCCTTCTCGACGGCGAGGCGATCGGTGTCGATGCCGGTCAGCGCGCGCACGAGCGCGGTCTTGCCGTGATCGATGTGCCCGGCGGTGCCGAGCACGATGGGGTGCGCGCCGGCCGTCACGTCAGGCGACACGGTCGCGCAGCTCGCGCTTCAGCACCTTGCCGGTCGGGTTGCGCGGGAGCTCGTCGAGGAAGACGACCTGGCGCGGCCGCTTGTAGTCGGCGAGCGCCGCGCGGCAGTGCTCGCCGACCTCGGCGGCGGTGAGCTGGTGGCCGGGGCGGAGGACGACGAACGCGCGCAGGGCCTCGCCCCACTCGGGATCGGGCACGCCGACGACGGCGACGTCCATGATCGCCGGGTGGGTGAGCAGGTGGTCCTCGATCTCGCGCGGGTAGATGTTCACGCCGCCGGAGATGACCATGTCGTGCTTGCGCGACTCCATGTAGTAGAAGCCGTCGCCGTCGACGCGCGCGAGGTCGCCGACGGAGAAGAAGCCGTCCCGCTGCGAGCGCGAGGTCGCGTCGGGGTTGCGGTGGTAGCCGGCGATGAGCATCGAGTTGCGCGCGTAGAGCTCGCCGACCTCGCCCACCGGGACCGGGCCGCCGGCCTCGTCGTAGAGCCGGACCTCGTTGCCGCGCAGCGGCCGCCCGACGGTGCCGGGGTGGCCCAGGTGGTCGCCCGGACCGGCGAGCGTGACGATGCCGGTCTCGGTCGCGCCGTAGAAGTTCCACAGCACCGGCCCGAACTGCTCCATGAAGCGGCGCGCGGTCTCGGTCGCCAGCGGCGCCGCCGCGCTCATCACCCAGCGCAGGCTCGACGTGTCGTACCGGCGCCGCGTCTCCTCGGGCAGCGCCGTCATGCGCACGAGCATCGTCGGCACCATCAGCGTGCACGTGATCTTCTCGCGCGCGATGGTCGCGAGCGCCGCTTCCGGCTCGAAGTGATCCATGATCACCGTGGTCGCGCCGAGCGACATCATGATCGCGACGAAGGCCGGCGCCGCCGAGTGATAGAGCGGGCACGTCACCAGGTGGCGGTCGGCATGGTGCACGCCGACCTGCATCATCAGATCTCCGACCGCGTCGAGGCCGGTCTGGCGGAAGTTGCGCGACGCGCCCTTCGGCTTGCCGGTCGTGCCCGACGTGTAGACGATGACGCCGCCGCCGTCGTGGTCGCCGACCTGCGGCGGCACGTCGCGCGGGTGCGCCGCGAGCGCCTCGTCCCAGCGCGCGTCGCCGGCGACGATGACGCTCGCCGTCACCGGCGTCGTCGCGAGCGCTTGCGCCGCGGTGAACGTCTCGACGTGCGCGGCACCGACGATCGCGACCTTCGGCTCGGCGTTGTCGAGGATGTACGCGACCTCGGCGGCCTTCGAGCGGTAGCCGACCTGCACCGCGGTCGCGCCGACGCGCGCGAGCGCCTGCTGCGCGATCACGTACTCGGCGCAGTTGCCGAGCATGCACGCGACCGGCGCCCCCGCGCGGCCGCGCTGCGCGAGCGCGTGGGCCAGCCGGTTGATCTCGCCGTCGAGCTCGCGCCACGTCCAGCGTCGGTCGCCGTCGACCAGCGCCTCCTTGTCCGGGCTCATGCGCGCGTGCAGCATCACCGCCAGGTGGGGGCCGACCTTGGT
>JAIOII010000193.1 GCA_019912685.1 Kofleriaceae bacterium | reverse complement strand
GCCGCGGCGCTCGAGCGCGGCGAGCTCGCGGTCCCAGCGCCCCGACAGCGTCGCGAGCGACACCTCCCGGAGCGCCGGCACGAACTTGGTCGCGTGCGAGAGCCCGAGCGCCGCGCTCGCCCGCACGCGCTCGGACGGGTCGTCGAGCAGTCGCGTGAGGGTGGGCGCCGCCGCGGCGGCCGCCTCCTCGGTCGTGAGGAACGCGCAGAGAAAGGCGATCGACTCGCGCAGGTGCTCGTCGGCGCCGTCGAGCGCGGCGAGGTATGCCGGCACGCCGGCGAGGACCGCGTCGTAGATCCAGCGCAGGCCCGAGCCTTCCTCGAGGTGCAGCCGGTTCTCGTGCAGCCGCGGGAAGCCGCGCGTCGCGAAGTCCTTGCACTTGATCTGGCTCGAGTGCTGCGCGCGCGCCGCGTCGTCGACGTTCATCTGCTCGTCGCGGTGCACGCCGTCGTGCAGGAACCAGCAGGTGTCACCCACCGCGAATTCGGCGAGGAGCCGCGCGATCTCGCCGCGCTCGGGCGTCCCCGGATCGCGGAGGAGCTCGATGAGGAACGGAATGGCGCGCCAGGTCGCCTCGCCGCGCTGGACGCCCTGATGATCGAGCGACGCGTGCAACCCGCTTCGCGCCTGGTCCCGGGCCTCCGCGTCGCCGTCGCGGAGCGCACGCAGCATCTCGGGGACATCACTGGCGTTTCCGTAGGCGTGCTCGAGGGACGCCCAGTCGACGGTCTCCAGCTCCATGCCCGGTAGAGGGAGCACCGGGGTATTCGTGACGCGACCACGCTTGACGTGCCGCGCTGCGTCAGCCAGAATGAATGACGGTTCATTCAGCAGCCGACCGGAGGTAAACCGCCCATGTCCCAGCCGATCAACCGCTACAAGGCCGACCTGCGCGACGTTCGTTTCGTCCTGTTCGAGCAGTTCAAGCTCCAGGACCTGCTCGGCAAGGCGCCGTATGCCAACTGGGGACAGGAGGAGGTGAGCGCCGTGCTCGAGGAGCTCTACAACTGGACCAAGGAGCAGCTCGGGCCGCTCAACTCGACCGGTGACGCCGCCGGCTGCACGCTCGAGAACGGCAAGGTGAAGACGCCGCCCGGCTTCAAGGAGGCGTGGAAGTCGCTCTACGACATCGGGTGGCGTCGCCTCTCGGTGCCGGAGAAGTTCGGCGGCCAGGAGGGCCCGTTCACGCTCCACGCCGTCGCCGAGGAGATGATGTGCGGCGCCAACGCCGCCTTCAACATGTACCCGGCGCTCACGCAGGGCGTCGCCGACGTCGTGCAGGAGTTCGGCACGCCCGAGCAGATCGCGGCGTACGCGCCCAAGCTGCACGACGGCACCTACGCCGGCACGATGTGCCTCACCGAGCCGCACGCCGGCTCCGACGTCGGCTCCGCCACGACCAAGGCGTTCCCGATGGGCGGTGGCAAGTACAAGATCAAGGGCACGAAGATCTTCATCTCCGGCGGCGACCAGGATCTGTCGAAGAACATCATCCACCTCGTGCTCGCCCGCACCGAGGACGCGCCGGTCGGCACCAAGGGCCTCTCGCTGTTCGTCGTGCCCCGCGATCGCCCCGACGGCACGTCGAACGACGTCAAGGTCGGCTCGATCGAGCACAAGATGGGCATCAAGGCGTCGTCGACGGCGGTGCTCAACTTCGGCGAGAACGACAACTGCATCGGCGAGCTCGTGGGCACCGAGGAGCAGAAGGGCATGTCCCAGATGTTCCACCTCATGAACTACGCCCGCATCGGCGTCGGCGTGCAGGGCCTGGGCGTCGCGTCGTCGGCGTACCTGAACGCGCTCGAGTACGCGAAGGACCGCAAGCAGGGTCCGTCGATCAAGCAGTGGAAGGACTCGGCCGCGCCGCGCGTCGCGATCATCGAGCACCCGGACGTGCGCCGGATGCTCCTCGACATGAAGGCCAAGGTCGAAGGCATCCGCGCGCTCATCGTCAAGCTCGCGGTCCACGTCGACAAGGTGAACGCCGCCGGCGACGACAAGACCGCCGCCGAGTACCACCAGGGGCAGGTCGACCTGCTCGTGCCGCTGGTCAAGGCGTACGGCTCCGACACCGCCTTCCAGGTCTGCGTCACCGCGATCCAGACGCTCGGCGGCGCCGGCTTCCTCAAGGACTATCCGATCGAGCAGTACGCGCGCGACTCGAAGATCTTCTCGATCTACGAGGGCACGAACCACATCCAGGCGCTCGACCTCGTCGGGCGCAAGCTCGGCCAGCGCGGCGGCGCCAACATGCAGGCGTTCGTCAAGGACGTGCAGTCGTTCGCGACGACGATCAAGGAGGACGCGGTCTACAAGGACGCGGCCACCGCGCTCTCGCAGGCGGCGGACGCGTGCATGGGCACCGCGATGCGGTTCCTCGGCTGGTTCGGCGGCGGCAAGATGGAGATGGTGCCGCTCGCGGCCAACCGCTTCCTCGAGATGATGTCGGAGACGGTGATCGGCTGGCTGCTGCTCGAGCAGGCGGCGCTCGCCGAGAAGGCGCTCGCGTCGCTGCCCGAGGGCCACGCCGATCGCCCGTTCTATCTCGGCAAGCGCTACGCGGCGCTCTTCTACGCGAGCAACATCGTCGCCACCGTCCCCGGCAAGGCCGCGCTCATCGGCAAGGAAGACAAGACCCCGGTCGAGATCCCGACGGAAGCATTTGCGACCGTTTGACCCGTGCCTGCGCCCGTGCCCGTGCCCGGCTCAGATCAGTTCGTCTTGACCTCGCCGCGACGGTTGGCGGCGTGGTCCGCCTCGCTCTCGCCCGCCTGCGCCGGGCGCTCCTCGCCGTACGTGATCGTCTGCACGAGCGTTCGGTCGACGCCGAGGTCGATCAGGTAGTCGGCGACGGCGCGCGCGCGGCGATCGCCGAGGGCGAGGTTGTACTCGGTCGTGCCGCGCTCGTCGGTGTGGCCCTCGATCTTGAGCCGGGGCTTGGCCTTCACGGCCCACGTGGCGAACGTGGCGAGCAGGTCGCGCGACTCCGACGTCAACAGCGCCGAGTCGAACTCGAAGAAGATCGGACCCGACGGCGGGGCCGTGCCGGTCGGATCCTCGACGGTGAGCGAGGCGTCGCCCTTCGTGGCGTCGGTCGCCTTCTCGCTCGTCGCCGCCGGCGCCGCCGGCGTCGGCGCCGCCACCGCGGGCTTGCTCTTCTTCGAGCAGCCGGCGACGGCGACGAGCGACACGGCGGTGGTGAGCGACAGAACGAGCGCCAGCCGCGAAGTAGCAACAATGACATTCGTGATCCGCATGGTGCGTGACGTGGTGCATCAGACGTGCCGCCGCAGCTCACCAGAATTGCAGCGCCGGAGGTGTGCAGATCAGGCACGGTGCGCAAGGAGTTCATGGCTCCTCGAGTGGCCGCCGGGCACATGCGCTACCATCGGTACGCGTTGTCACGTCGGTTGCTAGCGATCCTGCTCCTCGTCGCGCTGTGCGCATGCGCTCGCGACCGGCGGCCACCTCCGCGTGACGCGGCGCAGGGCTGTCGTGCGGCGATCGAGGCCGTCGGCGAGAAGGGCCACCCGAACCTCGCGCTGCGCGAGGCGCTCGCGTGCGAGCGCATGTACCGCGACAAGGCGTGCGCCGCCGCGTGGACGCGGCTCGGCGAGGAAACCGGCGACGTGTCGAGCGAGCTCGAGGCCGTCGAGGCGACGTGCCGCCGCGCATGCATCCGCGACAGCGGCGGCGCGCCGCTGCGCGGCTGCATCGCGCCGGTCGATCTGTTCGGCGACGGCTCCGTCGTCGGCCGCGTGATCGAGCTCGATCGCGCGCTCTTGCAGCACGCCGGGCTGAAGCCCGCGGAGGCCGAGGCGCTCGCGATGCGCACGCTCATCCTCTCGGCGAGCACGCGGCGCGGCGCGGTGACCAGCGACCCGACCGTGGTCGACGACGACGTCGACGACCCGGACGATGACGATGACGACTACACGTACCGGCCACCGCCGCCGCCGCCGAGCCCGAGCGGCGCGCCGGGCACGCTGGTCGTCGACGTCGACCTCACGTCGATCCGCGTCTACGGCTCCGAGGTCGCGCTCGACGATCTCGAGACCCGCATCGAGTCCCTGCGCACGCGCCTCGGCTTCACGCGCGCCGAGGTGCTGAGTCATCCCGACGTCCCGTACGAGCGCCTGATCCGCGTCCTCGACGCGGTGCGCGCCGGCGGCATCGACGACGTCGCCTTCTCGGCCAGGCCGTGACCGCGAGCGCGAGCGAACGATGGCGTTGACCGCGACGATGCGCCGGTTCGAGGTGACGCTGGCCGACAGCGATCGCGGCGTCTACGACACCCTCGACCTGCGCGTCGCGCAGCACCCGTCGGAGAGCGAGCGCTACCTGGTCGCGCGCCTCGTCGCGCGCGCGCTCGAGCACGCCGAGGGCGTGAGCTGGAGCAAGGGTGGGCTCTCCGCCGACGACGAGCCCGCGCTGTGGCAGCGCGATCTGCGCGGCGACCTGCAGGCGTGGATCGAGGTCGGCTCGCCGTCGCCCGAGCGCCTGCACAAGGCGAAGAAGGCCGTGCCGCGCGTCGTCGTCTACGGCTGGAGCCGGGTCGACGCGCTCGCCGCGGCCCTCGTCGAGGAGAAGGTCTACAAGGGGGACGCGATCGAGCTCTACGCGCTCGACGCCGCGGTCCTCGACGCGGTGGCCGCCACCCTCGAGCGCACGAACACGTGGGAGATCGCCGTCACCGGGGGCACGGTGTACCTGTCGACGGGCGCGCGGTCGTTCGAGCTGCCGGTCGTGCGCGTGCACGCGAGCTGACGGTATCTCAGTGGATGCGGGCGCGGAGCGGCATCGCCGCGATGATGTCGGCCTCGGCGCGCGCGAGCACGGCGAGGCGGTCGCGCCAGGTCCCGGGCGCCACCCCGGCGGCGAGCTCGAGGAAGGTGTCGCGGTGGCGGACCTCGGCGCTGGCGAGCCCGGCGTAGAGCGTCGCCGTCGCCTCGTCGGGGATGGCGTCGGCGAGCAGCGCGAGGCGCTCGGCGGACCGTGCCTCGATGAGCGCGAACACGAGCAGGCGATCGAGCAGCCGATCGGGCTCGCCGCGGCGCACGAGCTCACGCAGCGCGGCGGCGTACTCGTCGCCGAAGTCCATGGTCGCGTCCTTGCCCTTGCGGCCGAGGAGCTGCGTCACCTGCACGACGTGCGCGGTCTCCTCGTGCGCGAGGCGGGCCACGGCGACGACGAGGTCGCCGCGCTCGGGGTAGCTGCGCATGAGCGAGAGCGCCGACTGCGCCGCCTTGCGCTCGCAGTGCAGGTGGTCCTGGTGCACGGCGTCGAGATCGGCGAGTGCGACCGCGAGCCATGCGGCGGGTGTCGCAGTGAGCGGTAGCGGTACTTCCTGGCCCGGCACGGGAGGCATCCTATGCTAAAGACGCACGGATGAGCACGCGTCGTCTCGCGAACCTCGCTGCCGCCGTCGCCGCCGTCGCGGTCGTCGTCGCGTGTGGACCGAAGAGCAAACCCACGGAGCCGCCCGTGAAGGAACCTGTCGTCGACAAGCCCGTCAAGACCAAGTCCGCCGAGGAGCTGTTCCTCGCCGAGTGCCGCACCGGCCTCGTCGCCGCGAAGGAGCTCCTCCCCCAGATCCTCGAGCCGGTCCCGGACGGAGACGGAGCGCGCACCGTCGAGAACACGCTGCGGCCGCTCAACGAGCTCCACACCGGCCTGTCCAACACCTTCGCCCTCGCCGGGCTCTACTCCGAGGTGCACCCGACGGAGTCGATCCGCGACGCCGCGCGCACCTGCGAGCAGGAGGCCGCGACCTTCGCCACCGAGCTGCAGCTCAACCGCGAGCTCTACGACGCGATCGCCGCCGTGAAGGTCGATCCCGCCGACGCCGCGGCCGCGCGCTACCACGAGCGCGTGCTGCGCGACTTCCGCCGCGCCGGCGTCGACAAGGACAACGCGACGCGCCAGCGCCTGCAGCAGATCGACGAGGAGCTCACCAAGCTCGGCCAGCAGTTCGCGAAGAACATCGCCGAGGACGTCCGCTCGGTCGAGCTCGCGCCCGAGCAGCTCGCCGGCCTGCCGGAGGACTTCATCGCGAGCCATCCGGCCGACGCGACGGGCAAGGTCAAGATCACGACCGACTACCCCGACTACAACCCGTTCATGGCGTACGCCGAGGACGACGAGGCGCGCAAGCAGCTCTACGTCGCGTTCCGCTCGCGCGGCGACCAGCACAACGAGGCGCTGCTCGCCCAGGTCCTCGCGCTGCGCGACGAGAAGGCCGACCTCCTCGGCTACGACAACTTCGCGAGCTACATCACCGAGGACAAGATGATCAAGTCGGCCAAGAACGCGGCCGACTTCATCGAGCGCGTCGCCAAGCTGGCGCAGGCGCGGGCCAAGAAGGATTACGCCGAGCTCCTCAAGGAGCTGAAGACGATCGACAAGAAGGCGACCCGCGTCGAGGACTGGCAGAAGATGTACCTCGAGAACCGGGTGAAGAAGAAGAAGTACGAGGTCGACTCGAAGGAGGTGCGGCCCTACTTCCCGTACGAGCAGACGCTCGCCGGCCTGCTCGAGATCACCGGCACGATCTACGACATCCAGTACGTCCCGGCGAAGGACGTCGCGCCGTGGCACCCCGACGTCAAGGTGTTCGACGTCATGCGCGGCGAGGAGAAGCTCGGCCGCGTCTACCTCGACATGCACCCGCGCGACGGCAAGTACAAGCACGCCGCGCAGTTCACGCTGCACGACGGCGTGAGCGGCGTGCAGCTCCCCGAGGGCGTGCTCGTGTGCAACTTCGCCAAGGGCAACGAGCTCATGGAGCACGACGACGTCGTGACCATGTTCCACGAGTTCGGCCACCTCATGCACCACGTCCTCGGCGGCCACCACACGTGGATCCGCCACAGCGGCGTGGCGACCGAGCACGACTTCGTCGAGGCGCCGTCGCAGATGTTCGAGGAGTGGGCGTGGAGCCACGAGACGCTGAAGCGCTTCGCGAAGAACGCCGCCGGCGAGGTCATCCCCGAGCCGCTGGTCGCGCGCATGCGCAAGGCCGACAAGTTCGGCGTCGGCACGCAGACCGTCCAGCAGATGTTCTACGCGTCGATCTCGCTCAAGTTCCACACGATCGAGCCCGACAAGCTCGACCAGCTCGCCGAGGTGAAGCGGCTGCAGGCCAAGTACACGCCGTTCCGCTACGTCGAGGGCACGCGCTTCCACGCGAGCTTCGGCCACCTGATGGGCTACTCGGCCATGTACTACACGTACATGTGGTCGCTCGTGATCGCGAAGGACCTGCTCACGCCGTTCTCGAAGAAGGGCCTGATGGACACGGCGACGACGTTCGCGTACCGCGACAAGATCCTCGCGCCCGGCGGCTCGAAGGACGCGGCCGTGCTCGTGAAGGAGTTCCTCGGCCGCGACTACAACTTCAAGGCCTTCGAGAAATATTTGGCGGAATGATGCCCACTACGCAAGGAAGGCCTCAGGCATCAGGCCTCAGGTTCCAGACAAAGAAGGCCTCAGGCGCCAATCCTGAGGCCTTCTCCTTCTGGGACCTGAAGCCCGAAGCCTGATGCCTTCCTTGCGTAAAGGGCACTGCGACTCACCAAGGCATCAGGCGAGGCCTTCCTTGCGTGATGGGCCCTAAGCTCTCGTCAGATCTCTCGTGATGTTCTTCTGGTGCGCCTCGAGCGTGCCGCCGCCGATCTCGTTCAGCTTGGCGTCGCGCCAGAACTGCTCGACGCGGTACTCGGCGCAGTAGCCGTAGCCGCCGAGGACCTGGATCGCGTGGTCGGCGACCTCCTTGGCGGCGGTCGAGCAGAACAGCTTGGCGGCGTCGGTGCCCAGGCGGTTGCGGTGCTGCGGGCCGACGGTGGCGGCGACGCTGTAGACCAGCGAGCGCATCGCCTCGACCTTGGCGAAGCTCTCGCCGATGTAGCGCTGGATCTGGCCGTGCTCGGCGATCGGCTTGCCGAACGTCTGCCGCTCGACGGCGTAGCGGGTCATGACGTCGAGGCAGCGCTGCGCGATGCCGAGGCTCATCGCTGCGAGCCCGAGGCGCTCGATCTCGAGGTTGCGCATCATGTTGGTGATGCCGCCGCCCTCGGTGCCGAGCAGGTTCGCCTGCGGCACGCGGCAGCCGTCGAAGATGAGCTCGGCCATCGTCGACGCGCGCATGCCGAGCTTGTCGATCTTGGCCCCGGTCGAGAAGCCGGCGAAGCCGCGCTCGACGATGAAGGTCGTGATGCGCCCGTCGAGCTTGGCGTAGACGACGAACACGCCGGCCTCGGGCGCGTTGGTGATGAACGTCTTGCGCCCGTCCAGGACGTAGTGATCGCCGTCCTTGCGCGCCACCGTGCCCATGCCGAGCACGTCGGTGCCGGCCGACGGCTCGGTCATGCCCATCGCCCCGACGGTCTCGCCGGACAGGACGCGCGGCAGGTACCGCGCGCGCTGGGCCTGCGTGCCGGCGTAGTAGAAGTTGTTGACGAAGAGGAGCGCGTGCGCGAGGTACGCGAGCGTGAAGCCGGGATCGGCGTACGCCAGCTCCTCGTGCACGATCACCGACGCCACGGCGTCGAGACCGGCGCCGCCGTCGGCCTCCGGAATGGTGACCCCGAGGAGGCCGAGCTCGCCGGCCTTGCGCAGGAGAGCGACGTTCAGCGTGCCGGATTGATCGTGCTCCAGCGCCTGGCGCTCGACGTCGGTGCGAGCCCACTGCCGCACGGTGTCGCGCAGCATGGAGTGCTCGTCGGTGGGGTGGAGCAGACGATCGGGCAGGGACGGCATGTGTCGTGGGTTCTACCAGGAATCGGCTTCAGGTGTCGCCGCGTCCCGGACACCAGACGCGCGCCATGCGCCCGGGGTTCCGGATGCCTTGCGCTGTCATCCAGGTCGTCGCCTCGGCGACGAGCGCGTCGCCCTCGCTACCGCCGACGAGCTGGCCGCGGCGGAGCTGCGCCGACGCCGCGATCAGGTTGGTGCTCGCCTCGCGCGCGAGGCGCTCGGCCTCGGCGAGCGCGGCGATGCCGGCCTCCTCGTCGCCCCGCGCGAGGTCGAGCCCGGCGCGCAGGAGCTGTGCCCACACGCCCGCGTAGGACTCCTCGCGCGCGGCGAGCCGCTGCACCGCGCGCTCGACGAGGCCGCGGCCCGACGCGTCACCGGCGCCCATGCGCTGGAGCCCGATGCGCCCGCGGATCCACGCGTTCTCGGTGTGGATCGACACGACGCGGCCGAGCAGCGCCTTCTCCGAGCGCTCGACGCCCTCGAGGATCGCCTCGGCGTGGCCGGTGAGCTCTCCCGCGTAGATGCTCGCCTCGGCGTCGGCGCGCACCTCGTACCAGTGCTGGAGGTGGAAGGTGCCCTTGGGCGGCGACCACGAGCGGCGCTCGATGGCGCGGCGCGCGCCGGCGACGTCGTCGCGCACCAGCCACACCAGGTTGAGCGCGCGGGCGAGCGTCGTCTCGGCGTAGCGATCGCCGCGCCGCTCAGCGTCGCGCAGGAGCTCGTGGACGCGCTCGGTGAGCGCGGCGGTCTCACCGAGGAAGCGCATGCTGAGGAGCAGGAACATGCGCGCGTTGGTGAGCTCCCATCCCTTGCCCGCCGGGTGCGCGCGCATGATCACTTCCCCCTTCCTCAGGTGCTCGACCGCGGCCGGGAACTCGCCGCAGAAGTACGCGGTGAGGCCGCGCGCGCCGGCGTCGAGGCCGTCGAGGTACGAGTTGTCGACGGGGTCGCCGAACCGCTTGCACAGCTCGGCGGTCGACAGCGCACGCTCGCGGCTCGGAATCCCGCGCAGGCTGTGGAACATCGCCTCGAAGGGCAGGAGGTTGGCGACCCGGTCACGGATGCCGAGCTTGAGCGCGAGGCGCAGGCCCTTCGACGTCAAGTAGTTGGCCATCACCGGGTGCACCATGGAGAGGCTGATGCCGACGGTGCGGAACGTGTCGACGCGCAGGAGGTCGCGGGCCGACGCGCTCATCTCGTCGTGCTCGCGGAAGCGCAGGCCACCGAGGCGCAGGAGCGCGCGGTTCCACAGCAGCTTGGCGAGCGCGCGCTGCGGCGACGCGGGCAGGGTCAGCCCGACGTCGGCGAGCACCGCCTCCAGCGTCGCGAGCCCTTCGTCGAGGTGGCCGTGGCGGAGGAACAGCTCGGCGGCGCGGCGGCGACGCTCGAGCC
>JAIOII010000192.1 GCA_019912685.1 Kofleriaceae bacterium | reverse complement strand
CGCGCGTCCTCGGCGCGCTCGCGTCGCTCGGGCCGGTGCTCGACGAGGGCGCCGTCGAGCAGCTGCTGCGGCCGCTCCTCGACGACGCGCAGCAGGCGCGCCTCGCGGAGCGCGGGTACGTCGACAGCGCGATCGAGGTCGACGGCGGCGGGCGGCTCCGCGCCAACATCTCGCGCGCGCGCCTCGGGCTCAAGGGCAGCTTCCGCCTCGTCTCGGCGGCGCCCTCCTCGCTCGAGGAGCTGGGCCTGCCCAAGGAGCTGGCGCGCGTCACCTCGTACCACCAGGGGCTCGTCGTCATCGCCGGCCCGAGCGGCCACGGCAAGACCACGACGCTCGCCGCGCTCGTCGAGCTGGTGAACGCGAACAAGGCCCACCACATCCTGACCGTCGAGGATCCCGTCGAGATCCTCTACCCGCGCGAGAAGGCGCTGGTGTCGCAGCGCGAGGTCGGCTCGCACACCCACACGTTCGCCACGGCGCTCAAGGCGTCGCTGCGCGAGGACCCGGACGTGATCGTCATCGGCGAGCTGCGCGACCGCGAGACCGTCGAGATCGCGCTCACCGCGGCCGAGACCGGGCACCTCGTGCTCGCCACGATGTCGACGCCGTCGGCGGCCAAGACGCTCGACCGCCTGATCGACATGTTCCCCGCCGACGACCAGCAGCAGGTGCGCGTGTCCCTGGCGGCGGCGCTCAAGTTCGTCGTCGCCCAGCGGCTCCTGCCGTCGGCCGACGGGCAGAGCGTGAGCGCCGCCGTCGAGCTCCTCACCGGCGTCCTGCCGCTCGCCGCGCTCATCCGCGACAACAAGCTGTACCAGGTCGGCTCGCTGCAGCAGCGCGGCCGCTCGTTCGGCATGATCCGCCTCGACGACTCGCTCGCCGAGCTGGTGCGCGCCGGCCGCATCACCAAGGAGACCGCGCTGCGCAGCGCGGAGAGCAAGAAGGAGCTCGCGCTCACGCTCGAGAAGGGCGGGCCGCGGTGAGCGCCGGCGGCCCGCAGCTCGCCAGGCTCTTCGACCTCCTGCTCCAGCGCGGCGCGAGCGACCTGCACCTCGCGCCCGGCTACCCGCCGATGCTGCGCGTCCGCGGTGAGCTCGAGCCGGCGGTCGAGCGGGTCCTCGACGCGCCGACGATCGCCGCGCTCACCGACGAGCTGCTCACCCCGGCGCAGCGCGCGCACTTCGCCGAGCACCACGATCTCGACTTCGCCCACGCGCACGGCACGACGGCGCGCTTCCGCGCCAACTACTTCCGCAAGACGACCGGCGTCGGCGCCGTGTTCCGCACGATCCCGACCAGGATCCTCGGCCTCGACCAGCTCGACGTGCCCGCCGGCATCCGCCGCCTCGCCGACCTGACCGCCGGCCTCGTGCTCGTCACGGGCCCGACCGGCTCGGGCAAGTCGACGACGCTCGCCGCGATGATCGATCACATCAACCGCTCGCGGCGCGGCCACATCCTCACCATCGAGGATCCGGTCGAGTTCGTGCACGAGCCGAAGCAATGCCTCGTCACCCACAAGGAGGTCGGCGTGCACGTGCCGTCGTTCCTCGAGGCGATCCGCTCGGCCGGCCGCGAGAACGCGGACGTGATCCTCGTCGGCGAGCTGCGCGGCGCCGAGACCATGAAGCTCGCGCTCCAGCTCGCGAGCTTCGGCGTCCTCATCCTCGCCACCGTGCACACCAACTCGGCGGCGGCGACCATCGATCGCTTCGTCAACGCGTTCCCCGCCGACCAGCAGCCGCAGATCCGCGGCCTCCTCGCCGAGTCGCTCGCCGGCGTCGTCGCGCAGCAGCTCCTGCGCCGCGCCGACGGCAGCGGCCGCATCGCCGCGCACGAGATCCTGATCGGCAACCAGGCGCTCGCGTCGCTCATCCGCGAGGGCAAGACCGCGCAGATGAGCAGCTTCATGCAGTCGGGCGCGGCCGAGGGCAACCAGACCATGGACGTGACCTTGTCCCGGCTGGTGCAGGCCGGCCTGGTGCGCGCCGGCGACGCGCTCGAGAAGGCGCTCGACAAGGACGCGTTCTCGAAGCTGCCCCACGTCGCGCGCGAGCTTGGCACGGAGTAGGATGCGCGCCATGAAGCGCACCCTCCTCGCCCTGGTGTCGGTCGTCGCCCTCGCGGCCGGCTGCCAGCGCGCCGACAAGAACGAGAACAAGGCCGGAGGCTCGAGCACGAGCGGCCCGGCCGGGTCGACCGACCTCGACAGCAAGGACATCCTCGCCCGCACCGAGACGTCGCCCGAGGTCGACGTCAAGCACGTGCTCGTCGGCTGGTCGGAGCTGGCCGAGGCGTACGGCGGCAACCTCGATCCGCGCGCCGCCAAGCGCAGCCAGGCCGACGCCGCCAGGCTCGCGACCGAGATCCTCGGCAAGCTGAAGAAGGACCCGGCGCAGATCGACGCGCTGGTCAAGCAGCACTCGGAGGACCCGGGCTCGCTGCGCGGCGAGCCGTACACCGTGCGCGCCGACGCGCCGTTCGTGCCCGAGTTCAAGAACCTCGCCCTGCGCCTGAAGGCGAACGAGGCGGGCATCGTCAAGACGCGCTTCGGCTACCACGTCATGGTGCGGCCGGCGCCGCCGCCGCCGGATCCGCTCGCGTCGAACGACATCCTCGCGCGCCCGCCGACCAAGGACCGCGTGCACGTGCAGCACATCCTCCTCGGCTGGAAGGGCGTGCCGGCGGCGCGGCCCAACCAGGATCCGCGCGCCGCCGCGCGCGACAAGGCGGCCACCGACAAGCTGGCCAAGGAGCTCCTCGATCGGGTCCGCGCCGGCGAGGACATGCCCAAGCTGATGAAGGAGTTCTCGGAGGACCCGGGCTCGAAGGACAACGGGCGCGTGTACGAGGTCCAGCCGGGCCGCATGGTGCCGCCGTTCGAGGCGCTCTCGACGCGCCTGAACCTGGACGAGGCCGGCCTCGTCC
>JAIOII010000191.1 GCA_019912685.1 Kofleriaceae bacterium | reverse complement strand
CTGCCGCGCCACGTGGCGGAGCGCGAGATCACGACGGCGTGCGACCGGCTCGGCTGGGACGCGGCGGCGTGCGGCATCGTCGAGGCGGCGCGCTCGCCGGGCCCCGGCAACGCGGTCTCCGTCGAGATCGCGGCCGAGCACGTGACCGAGCTCTTCGTCGCGATCGGCGAGAAGGGCGTGCCCGCCGAGCGCGTCGCGAAGGCGGCGGCCGACGAGGCCGCGGCCTTCCTCGCCGCCGGCGTGCCGGTCGGCGAGCACCTCGCCGATCAGCTCCTCGTCCCGCTCGCGCTCGGCTCGGGCGGCGTGTTCACGACGGTCGCGCCCTCGCGCCACACGACGACGCAGATCGATCTGCTCCGGCAGTTCGTCGGCGTCGAGGTCGCCGCGCGCGAGGTCGACGCCGCGCGCGGCGTGTGGGAGCTCGAGGTCCCGCCGATGGCGCGCGGGACGGATCAGGTCTTGCCCGGCTCGTCGCCGTCGACCGACACCACGCCCTCCGACTGATCGTCGCCCTCGGGGATCCGGTACTCCTCGGAGAGCCACTTGCCGAGATCGATCGTCTGGCAGCGGAACGAGCAGAACGGGAAGGCGTCGACGCCGCGCTTGGCGTCGACGACCGCGCCGCGCACGGCGGGCTTGCCGCAGATCGCGCAGGTGACGACGTCGCGGTTGGCGCCTCCGGGCACGCGTACCTCCGCCACCGCCCTCACTCCTTGCGCTCGAGGCCGTAGTACGCGCACTTCTGGATCAGGTAGCTGCGGCTGATGCCGAGCTCCTTCGCGAGCTGCGACTTGTTCCAGTGCGTGCGGATGAGGCCCTGCAGGATCACGTCGGACTCGACCGACTCCATGGTCTCGCGCAAGGTCCCGTTCAGGTCGCGGCCGCCGAGCCGCGACGACGCCGCCGGCGTCGGCTCGGCGTCGCGGATGCGCTGCGACAGCAGCTCGACCCCGATCTCCGAGGCGTCGCCGCCGAGCACGAGCGCGCGCTCGATCTCGTTCTCCAGCTCGCGGATGTTGCCGGGCCAGCCGTAGCCGGCCAGCAAGGCCATCGCCGCGTCGGTCGGGCGCGGCACGTCGGCGCTCGCCATCTGCGCGTCGCCGCGCGCCATGCGCGCCGCGTGGTGCTTCTTGATGAAGTGCTCGACGAGGATCGGGATGTCCGTGGGGCGCTCGCGCAGGGGCGGCACCGTGATCTTGAGGACGTTCACGCGATAGAAGAGGTCCTCGCGGAACTGGCGGTGCGCCACCATCGCGTGCAGGTCCTTGTGCGACGCCGCGATGATCCGCACGTCGACCTTCACCGGCTTGGTGCCGCCCACGGGGATGAACGTGCCCTCCTGCAGGACGCGCAGGAGCTTCACCTGGAGCGCCGGCGACATGTCGCCGATCTCGTCGAGGAAGAACGTGCCGCCGTCGGCGACCTCGAACAACCCCTTCTGGTCCTTCACCGCGCCGGTGAACGCGCCGCGCACGTGGCCGAAGAGCGCGCTCTCGAGCAGGTTGTCGTTGAACGCCGAGCAGTTCTGGACGACGAACGTCTTCTTCGCGCGCGGCCCGTGATAGTGGATCGCGCGCGCGATGAGCTCCTTGCCGGTGCCGCTCTCGCCGTGGATCAAGACCGTCGACTCGCTGCGCACGATCTTCTCGAGCAGCCGGATCACGTCGCGGACCGCCGGGCTCTGCCCGACGATCTCGGTGAACGGATGGCTCGGCCCGCTCGGCGCCGTCGCCTGCGCGAACCGCGGCGCCTGACGCACGACCTCGACCGCCGCCGCCGCCACCAGGTCACGCAGGCGCTCGAGCTCGGCGTCGGGCAGGCGCGGCACGTCGGCGACGTGGCGATCGGCGTCGCCCTCGATCTCGGCGAACTCGCGCACCTTGCGCAGGAGCTCGTTCTTGCCGACGAGCGTCGGGTCCGCGCGCAGGCTGCCGCCGGTGAACACGAACCCGACGAGGTCGCCGTGCAGCCAGATCGGCGCCGCCACCACGTCGAAGCCGAGGTGGCACTGGTGCACGTACGCGCTCGGCGGCTCGCCCGGTCCGCTCGCGCGACCCGCGCGCAGGTGATCCTTCACGACGCGCACGCTCTCGTTGCAGCGGCGGAAGCCTTCCTTCGAGAACAGCGCCAGGCGGCAGAGCTCGTTCTGCGACGGGAAGATCTTGCCGTCGGCGTGATCGAGCACGTAGCCCTTCGCGTCCGCGAACGCGAGCTCGAGGCCCCACCAGCGGCGCAACACGTCGCGGATGAGCGCGACCGTCGGCAGCTCACGGAACCTACGCAAGTCGACCACTGTCCGCGGACTATAGCAGCCGCCAGCCGCTCGCGTCGTCGACGGCGACGCCGTCCTCGACCAGCTTGACGAGGTGGGCCAGGAGCGAGCGCTCGGCCAGGGGCCAGAGGAACGACGGCGTGTCGGCGTAGGCGACCGCACAGAGCTCGGCAGCGGACCGCGGCGCGCTCCCGAGCGCATCCCGCACGCGGCGCTCGCGCATCGAGCGGTGGGCGATGTACTCGCGCAGCTTGCCCGGCCCGTCGGCGATGACCGGACCGTGCGCGGGCAGGAGCGCGCCGGTCGGAAGCGCGATCATCCGCTCGAGCGAAGCGAGGTACGTCGCCATGTGGCCGCCGGACGGATCGATGAGGATCGTGCCGAGCCCGGCCACCATGTCGCCGGCGAGGGTCGCCGCCGTCGCCTCGTCGCGATAGCACAGGTGACCCACCGCGTGCCCCGGCGTGTGCACCGCGCGGAGCGCCCGCCCGCCGACCTCGATGACCTCGCCGTCCACGAGCCGGCGCGCGATCGGCATCGCCGGGAGCTCGTCCGCGGTCGCCGCGTGCGCCCAGATCGGCGCTCCCGTCGCCGCCGCGAGCGCCTGCGCGCCGCCGAGGTGATCGCCGTGATGGTGGGTGAGCAGGATGGCGACGAGCTCGCCCCGCTCCCGGATGACCTCGACCAGCGCCGCCTGCTGATCCGGGAAGGGGGAGCCAGGATCGACCGCGACCATCTCGCCCGCGCCGACCAGGTAGCAGGCGGTATGGGCAGCAGGCGGCAAGGTCGGCGTGCGCAGCGCTACCGACATGATCCCGGGTGACGCCTCGGTTAGCTCCGGGGGCGCCACCGCCACGTCGGCCCCGGTCAGCCGGCGCACTTCCGCGTAGATGGCTTCGACGCCGGAAGGTGTCACAGGCTCGGGCATCTCACTCGTCCTTGTAAAGATGATGACGAAGCCTCGATCAGGTCGTATTCTCAGGGAGGCCCAGGGCGGTCCATGGTCAGCGTAACCGCTCGCAAGATCCGCGACCACAGCATCGAACGCACCACCCACAGTGGCGCGCTCGGGAGGGTCTACACCGGATACTTGATCAGCTATCCGTTCGTGGGGCGCGGCATGGTCATCTTCCGCGACCCGCACGGCCATCGCATGATCACCACGCCGGTGAAGCGGGTCCTGGGCGAGCCGGGCGGCAAGATGATCTACGTCGAGACCGAGAACAGCGTGTACCGCCTGGAGATCCACGGCGAGCCGCTGTTTCCCATGAAGGCCCCCGGCGAGTGAGCCGCGGCCGATAGATCGAGTAGGCTTCCGGCGACGTGACGTTACTCGATCGACGGCTCATCCTCGTGCTGGGCAAGGGCGGTGTCGGCCGCAGCACGATGGCCGCAGCCATCGCCGCCGCCTGCGCGCGGCGCGGCCGCCGCACCCTGCTCTACCAGTCCAACGCCAACGACCGCTTCGGTGACTACTTCGGTAAGCCGTCGCTCGGTCCCGAGCCGACGGAGCTCGCGCCCAATCTCTTCGGCCTCAACACGAGCCCGGCCGCCGCGCTGAAGGAGTACGGGCTCATGATCCTCAAGTTCCAGAAGGTCTACGACATGATCTTCGAGAACCGGATCACCAAGGCGTTCCTGCGCGCCATCCCCGGGCTCGACGACTACGCGGTCCTCGGCAAGGCCTGGTACCACACGACCGAGGAGAAGCGCGGCCGCCCGCTCTGGGACACGCTCGTGTTCGACATGCCGGCGTCGGGCCACAGCCTGACGATGCTGCGCATCCCGTGGGTGATCATCGAGACGGTGCCCGAGGGTCCGCTCACGCGCGACGCGCGCACGCTCCAGGCGCTGCTCCGCGATCAGGCGCGCACGGCGGCGATCATCGTGACCATCGCCGAGGAGATGCCGGCGACGGAGGCGCGCGAGCTGACCGCGAAGCTCGAGCCGCTCGGGATCGTGCCGCAGCGCGTGCTCGTGAACCAGATGGCGACCGATCACTTCCCCGCCGGCTCGCCGGCGGCGCGCGTGCTCGGCGCGCTGAAGG
>JAIOII010000190.1 GCA_019912685.1 Kofleriaceae bacterium | reverse complement strand
GCTTCGCCGCGCGCGTCCCTGCCCTGCTCGCCCCCGGCGGCCGCCTCGTCTGGATCACGCCGGCGGCCGAGCGCACCGGCCTCGTCCTCCGCAAGGGCGGGCTCGAGCTCGCGTTCGCGCGAGACATCGACCTCGGCGGGTACGAGGCGCGCGTCGAGCGCTGGCAGAAGCCGGCACGCGCGTCGGGCCAGGGGTCCAGACCCCGCCGTTGATCGCGAGGCGCGGCTCATGCATCCTCGGCCGATGGACCTCCGCTACACCGTGTTCGGCTGCATCCGCCAGAGCATGACGGTGTGGGCCAAGAACCTGGTCTCGATCTTCGTCCTCGGCCTCATCTTCTTCTCGCCGCTCATCATCTACACCGTGAGCGAGGTGATGGAGGTGCGCACCGAAGGCGGCCTCTCGGACGCCCGCGGCGTCCTGTGGGTCATGATCCTCATGTTCGCGACCTACGCGGCCGACCAGTTCCTCGCCGCGCCGATCGTCTACGGGGTCGTGCAGGAGCTGAACGGCACGCGCGCGAGCGTCGGCACGTGCGTGTGGCAGGGGGTCAAGCGCTTCTTCCCGGTGTTCTTCACCGTCTTCATGCTGTACTGGTGCGTCGTCTTCGGGACGTACACGTTCATCATCCCGGGCTTCGTCCTCGCCACCGGGCTCTACGTCGCCGTCCCGGCCGCCGTGTGCGAGCGGCCCGGTGTCATGGGCACGCTCACGCGCAGCTTCGCCCTGACCGAGGGCAACCGCATGCGCATCTTCGGGCTCCTGCTCCTGTTCTGGGGCGCGCGCGTCGGCGCGATCGCCGCCGCCATCAGCTTCATCGATCCGCAGGGTCACGCCGGCAAGATCCAGGCGCTCCTCGTGACCGTGCTCGTCATCAACTTCCTCTTCGGCACGATCGGCGCGGTCATGCAGGGCGTCACCTACAGCCGCCTGCGCGAGATCAAGGACGGCGTCTCGACCGCCGACCTCGCCAAGATCTTCGAGTAGCGCCGCGGGCTACGCCCGCGTGTCGAACTTGTCCTCGCGGCGCTTGCCGAAGAGGAGCCGCTTCTCGAGGTGCGCGCGGAGCGCGGTGTAGAAGTCGGCGAGGAACCGCTCGTCCTGCCCGAGCGGCACCTTCTCCGTGTACTGGATCTTGGCGCGGATCTTCTCCGCCACCGTCGACACCGCCGTCGCGTCGGCCGCCGCCTCGCCGCGCAGGAGGCCCTCGAGCACCTGCAGCTCGTAGATGCCGTAGACCTCGAGCTGCGCCTCGGTGAACGTGTACGCCGGGCCGCCCGCCGGCACCGGCTTCGCCGTGGCGAGCGCCGTCTGCACCTCCTTCGCCCGGGCGCCGCGGACGTCGGCGAGGTCGGCGCGCAGCTGCACCTTCGGCTGCACGACGACGAGCGTGCCGCCGATGAGATCGCCGACGCGCAGGTTGTCCTTGTTGAAGAGCGGCAGGAGCGCCACGACGAGCAGCCAGCCGCACGCGGCGATCCACATCCACACCGGCGCGTCGGGCCACACGAGGCGCGACGCGAAGAGGAACGTGAGCGGCATCCACAGCTCGAGCTCGCGCACGAGGTTGCGCGCCAGGACCGCGCTCGCCTCGAGCGAGCCGCCGCGCGCGTCGATGACGCGGATGCCAGCGGCGCGCTTGCCGGGCGTCGCGCCGTGGCCGCGGATCTCGAAGAACGCGAAGTAGAAGTGGCGCGACAGCGTGACCAGGAGGAGCGCCAGCGCCGAGATCCAGTCGTCCTCGCCCGGTGACGCGATGCTCGCGACGAGCACGGCGCCGAACACCGCCGCGAGGACGAGGACGATGTCGATCACGAGCGCCGTCATGCGCTCGCCGATACTCGCCAGCGTGAACTGGATCGGGATGCCCTCGGGCGTCACGATCTCGCGCCGCCGCGCGCCGTCGCCCTTGCGATCGAGGTAGCGCGCTACCGCCACGGCGCCGCCCCTTCCAGCCGCGCGCGCGCCCGCCCGCACCAGCCGAAGTACCAGAGCCAGAAGAGCGCCGTCGTGCTCGCCACGGCGTAGCGCGCCTCGATGCTGGTGACGGTCTGGCGGAAGATGCCCTCGATCAGGCCGGCGATGAACAGCATCACGACCGAGCCGAGGACGATCTCGGCCGCCTGCCGGCCGCGCCGGCGCAGCGCGTCGACGCGCGGCTCGGAGCCGGGGAACACGATCGCGTGCGCGAGCAGGAAGCCCGCCCCGCCGCACAGGATCACCGCCAGGAGCTCGGTCACGCCGTGCGGCAGGAGCCAGCCCCACAGGTCCCACGACAGGCCGCGCGACGCGTACAGCGCGGCGAAGGCGCCGAGCATGAGCCCGTTCTGCAGGAGCAGGATGAGCGTCGGGACGCCGGCGAGGAAGCCGAGCGCGAACGCGAGGATGCCGACCCGCGAGTTGTTGTTGAACAGCGCCGACGCGAAGTGGGTGAGGCCGTGGTTGAAGTCGTGCTCGTCGTAGAGCTGGCCGCGCAGCTCGGACGTCGGCGCCGAGGGGTCGCGGCCCTGGGCGAGCGACGGATCGACGAACATGTAGTAGGTGTCGCTGTCCGCGCTCACCATCTCGAACGCGGCGACCGCGCCGGCGAGCGTGAAGAGCAGCGACAGGACGACGTGCCAGCGCCCGGCGCGCACCGCCGCCGGGAACCGCCAGCGCAGGAACTCCCAGATCCGGGTGCGCGCGCGCTCGCGCGAGCCGTACACGACGACGTAGCTCCGCGCGACCAGGCTCTCGAGGTACTCGACGAGCGCGCGGTCGAGCGAGATCGCGCGCGCGACCGAGAGCGACGACAAGGTCGCGCGGTAGAGGTGCGGCAAGGTCGCGAGCTCGTCGGCGGAAAGGCCGGACAGCCCCTTGTCGTGGATCCGCTTCAAGAGGTCCTCGAGCTCGCGCCACGTCTCCTCGCGCTCGCGCCGGAACTGCACCGAGCGCAGGCTCGCGTCCCCCGTGTAAGCACTCAAGGCGGTCATCGCAGCAGCTCCCGGCGCTTGATGTCGAGGTAGCGGTTGAGGAGCGCCATCGAGAAGTGCTCGGGCGTCGTGTCGATGATCATCGCGCCGGCGCGGCGCAGGCGCTCGAGCACGAGGCGGCGCTCGCGCGCGAAGTCGCCGGCGACGACGGCCTCGTGGAGGTCGGCGAGCGAGCGCGGGCCGCGCCGCACCCAGCCGTCCACCGCCGGATCGCCGACGGCGACGAACAGGACGAGGTGGTGCCGCGCCAGCCGGCGCACGTTCTCGATCATGAGCTCGGCGGTGATCGTGTCGAGGAAGTCGGTGAAGAGCACGACGAGCGACCGCCGCTTGACCCGCTGCGCGAGCTCGGCCAGCGCGAGCGTGTAGTTGCTCTCGGTGCGGCGATACGCCAGCTCGGCGGTCTGCCGGGTCAGCCGCGGGAACGCATGCATGCCGCCCGTCGGCTCCGACCACGTCCGCACCTTCTCGTCGAAGCCGAGCAGGCCGACGCGGTCGCCGGTCTTGAGGCACATCCACGACAGCAGGAGGCCCGCGTTGACCGCGTGATCGAGGCGCGGGATGCCGGCGAGCGGCTCGCTCATGAGCTGACCGCTGTCGATCGCGATGATCACCTGGTGGTTGCGCTCGGCGCGGTACTGCTGGCAGAGGAGCTTGGTGTGACGCGCCGAGGCCTTCCAGTCCATCGCGCGGTGGTCGAGCCCCGGCACGTACTCGCGCAGCATCTCGAACTCGCTGCCGTCGCCGACGTAGCGCTCGACCTTGAGCCCCGACATCAGCTCGCGGTTCGAGAGCATGCGGAGCGCCATCGCGCGCACCGCGCCGAGGTTGGGCACGACGGCGACCGGGACGTCGAGCGGGCGGCGCCAGCGGCGCTCGACCAGGCCGAGCGGACCGGCCCAGCGCAGGTGGACGGCGACGACGCGCGGCGTGCCGCGCCGCGTGGGCACGAGCGGGAACCTCACGACCGCCGACGACTGTCCGGCTTCCGGACGGAGGCGGAAGCGCGCCGGCGCCGGGCGCGTGACGTCGCCGTCGATCTCCGGCACCAGCTCGACCTCGGGCGTACGCGTGCTCTTCACCCGCACCGTGACCACGAGCTCGCCGGTGTCGCCGATGAAGATCTGGGGCGGCGCCTCGGTCGCCACGCTCACCCGCCGACGCGGCGCGCCGAGCGCGGCGTCGAGGAGCAGCACCATCGTCAGCGCGCCGATCACCGCGACCCACGCCGGGAACGCGCCGGCGCCCAGGACCGCAGGCGCGACGGCCAGCGGCAGGGCGGCGACGAGGACGATGACGAAGCGCAGGGTGGGACGCATGGGACGGTTGCTCGCGCGCTCAGCGCGGCGCGGCGACTTGCTCCAGGATCTGGCGGACGACGCCCTCGGCGGTGGCGCCCTCGATCTCGGCGCCGGGCGACAGGACGACGCGGTGGCGCAGCGCCGGGACGGCGAGCGTCTTCACGTCGTCGGGCAGGACGAAGTCGCGGCCGCCGAGCGCGGCGTACGCGCGCGCCGCCGAGGCGAGCATGGTCGCGGCGCGCGGCGAGGCGCCGAACGCGAGGCTCGAGCGCTCGCGCGTCGCGCGCACGAGGTCGACGATGTAGTCGAGGATCGCGTCGGACAGCTTCACCTGCTGCACCACGCGGCGCATCGCCGCCAGCCGCTCGAGGTCGGCGACCGCCTCGATGCCGAACTCCTCGATCCTGGGCATCGCCGTCGCGTGGCCGTGGCGCGCGACGATCGCGCGCTCCTGATCGCGCGTCGGGTAGCCGAGCACGACCTTGAACAGGAAGCGATCGAGCTGGGCCTCGGGCAAGGGGTACGTGCCCTCCTGCTCGATCGGGTTCTGCGTCGCGATCACCATGAAGCCGCGACCGAGGTCGTGGGTCGTGCCGTCGATCGTGACCAGCCGCTCCTGCATCGCCTGGAGCAGCGCCGCCTGGGTCTTGGGCGGCGTGCGGTTGATCTCGTCGGCGAGGAGCAGGTCGGTGAAGATCGGGCCCTTGGTCAGCGTGAAGCGGCCGGTCTGGAAGTTGAACAGGTTCGTGCCGATGACGTCGCCGGGCATGAGGTCGGGCGTGAACTGCACGCGCCCGAACTGGAGCCGCAAGCCCGCGGCGAACGCGCGCGCGAGCAGCGTCTTGGCGACGCCGGGCACGCCCTCGAACAGGATGTGCCCCTCGCACAGGAGCGACGTCAGCAGCAGATCGATCGCCTCGTCCTGGCCGACGACGACGCGCTGGATCTGGCCGCGCAGGGCGGTCGCGGTGTTACGGATGGTGTCGAGGTCCATGGGTCATCTCCACGCGCCAGCGATGGACGCGATCCGCCGCCGCCAGCACCGCCCGGGCGTTGCGCGTGCGCACCGCCTCGGCGACCTGGTCGCGCAGCTCGGGGAACGGGATGGTGGCGCCGCGCGCCGCGCGCACGCGCTCGAGCCATGCCGGCAGGTCGGCCGCCGACAGATCGCGCGGGGCGTGTAGCTCGCGGCGGACGGTGTCGACCGCCGCGGCGAAGTAGCGCTCGAGGGCGTGGCCGTGGTGGCCGGCGACGCGCAGGAGGGCCGCCGTGTTGCGCACGAGGTACTCCTTGCCGGCGGCGAGCGCGGGCGGCGCGCTCCGCGCCGGGCCGAAGCGCCCGAGCCCGGCCCACACGACGACGACGACGAGCAGCGTCACGTGCAACGTGACGAGCGCGAGCGGGAAGCGGAAGAGCGCCTTCCAAAGGCTCGGCTCCTCGGCGTAGCCGTGCAGCGTCTCGTCGAACACGACCGGCCCGCCGTCGCGCAGGTGGTCGATCAGCTTCACCGCGAACCGGGCGTTGTCGCCGCGCGACAGGCCTGCGTTGTTGATGACGTCCGGATCCGTCAGCACGTAGATGTCGGTGTCGAGGTCGTTCCACAGCTGGAAGACCAGCGCGTGATCGCCGTACGGATACCAGACGTCGTCGTCGGTCTGGACCACCTGCGCCACGGCGAAGTCGGGCGCGATGCGGAGGTCCGGCACGGCGCCCCCGACGACGTCGCCGGGATCGCCGCGGACCTCGGGCGGCGCGACGCGGACGACGTTCGCCCGCGAGTCGAGCGCACGCAGCGGCGCCTCGGCCTCGCTGGCGTCGAGGGAGACCACGCCCTCGAGCCAGCGCCGGTTGTCGCCCTTCGGCGTGCCGTACCACTTCGGGAGGACGACGAGCACCGTCTCCGCCGACGCCACGAGCGCGTGCAGCTTCGCCGCCGCCTCGGCGTCGTCGGGCGGCACCACCGGCTCGGCGATGACGAGGAGGCCCCCCTTGGCCTTGGCCCCCGAGCCGTGCCGGCTCACGACGACGGGCACGTCGAGCTCCTCGAGCACCTCGACGAGGCCATGGTGCCCGATCGCGGAGACCGAGTACCCGTCCGACGAGGCCGACGGCCGGCCCGTGATGTCCTCGAGGAACACCGACAGGAGGATCGCGCCGACGAGCGACACGCCGATGACGGCCGCGACCAGCACGCCCGCGGTGCGCGAGAAGGCCGCCTGCGGCGCGGCGTTCGTGCCGCCCGCCGTCATGCCGCGCCTCCTGCCGCCCGATAGGCCTCGGCGAAGCGCTGGAACTCGCCGCGGCACCGCTCGTAGTCGGCGGCGCCGGGCACCTCGTCGCCGAAGTACGTCAC
>JAIOII010000024.1 GCA_019912685.1 Kofleriaceae bacterium | reverse complement strand
TGGCGGTGCCGCTCGAGCGCAAGGGCACGGTCGTCGGCGTGCTCGTCGTCGGGCGCGGCGCGGCGGCGCGCCCGTTCATCGAGGCCGACGCGAACCTCCTGTCGACGTTCGCCGACCAGGCCGCCGCCGCGATCGAGAACGCGCGGCTCTACGAGCAGGTGCGCGACGCGAGCGAGGAGCTCGAGGCGAAGGTCCGCCTGCGCACCTCCGAGCTGACCGCGATCAACCGCGAGCTCGGGCGCGCGCTCGCCGACCTGCGCGAGACGCAGGCGCAGCTGGTGCTCTCGGAGCGCATGGCCGGGCTGGGGCTCCTGGTCGCCGGCGTCGCTCACGAGATCAACTCGCCGTCGGCGGCGATCCGCGGCGCGGTCGACGCGATCACCGCGGCGGTAGGCGCGATGGCGGAGCCGGTGCGCGCGCTCGCCGCGGCGGTCGACGACGCCGCCGAGCGTGAGGCGCTCTTCACGGTGATCGAGGGCTACGGCAAGGAGCTCGCGGGACGCCGCCTGCCGACCGGCGCCGCCGTGCGACGCGCGGCGCGCGAGCTGCGCACCGTGCTCGAGCCCGCGGTCGGCCCGGCGGCGGTGGACCTCGCGCAGCGCCTCGCCGAGGCGGGGGCGGATGAAACCCTGGTGAGCGACCTCATCGCGCGGTCACCGGGTGCGCGGCCGGCGCTCGCGTACCTCATCGAGCAATCCAACCTGCATCGCAACGCGTACATCATCGGGAACGCGATCTCGCGGATCCAGCGCATCGTGGGTGCGCTCAAGACCTACTCGCACCTCGACGAGGAACCGACACGCGTTCCAGCGGATCTGCACGAGGGCATCGAGACGACCCTCACGCTGTTCGCCTATGCCCTGCGTGATATAACCGTCGTCAGACATTTCGGTCAGTTGCCTTCGGTGCCCATCTTCGTGGACGAGCTCAACCAGGTTTGGACGAACCTGATCCAGAACGCCGTGCAGGCGCTGGGTGGCAAGGGCACGATCACGATCGAGACGGAGCGCGTCGAGCGGGAGCGGTCGGGCGCCGAGAAGGACGGCGTCGCGATCCGCGTGATCGACGATGGTCCGGGAATCCCTCCCGAGATCAAGGAGCGGATCTTCGAGCCGTTCTTCACGACCAAGCCGAAGGGCGAGGGCACCGGCCTCGGGCTCGGCATCGTGTCGACGATCGTCGCGAAGCACGGCGGCGAGCTGCGCTGCGAGTCGGCGCCGGGCCGGACCCAGTTCGAGGTGTGGCTCCCTGTGGAGGCGGCCGGGGAGGCGGGGCGATGATGACGCGCGAGACGATCCTGTGCGTGGACGACGAGGAGGGCGTGCTGCTCGCGCTGCGGCAGCAGCTGGCGGCGCGCTTCGGGCACGAGTGCGACATCGCGACCGCCTCGTCGGGCGCCGACGCCCTCGAGCTGCTCGACGAGCTCGAGCGTGACGGCGAGCGGATCGCCGTCGTGATCGCCGACCAGATCATGCCCGGCATGAAGGGCGTCGATCTGCTCGAGGTCGTCGATCGCCGCTCGCCGACGACGACCAAGATCCTGCTCACCGGACAGGCCGGCCTCGACGCCGTGGTGTCGGCGATCAACCGCGCCAACCTCAACCACTACCTGTCGAAGCCGTGGGACGAGGCGTCCCTGCGGCTCGCGGTCGAGAACCTCCTCCGCCAGTACCGGCTGACCGAGGAGAACCGCCAGCTCATCAACACGCTGTCGTCGAAGAACCAGGCGCTCGTCGAGATGAACCGCGAGCTCGAGGCCAAGATCCACGAGCGCACGCACGAGCTGGCCGAGGCCAACTCGCGGCTCGCGCAGCTCGCCGTGACCGACGGGCTCACCGGCCTCTACAACCACCGCCACCTGCACGAGCGGCTCGCGCTCGAGGTCGAGCGATCGGCGCGCAACGGGCTGCCGCTGTCGCTCCTGATGATCGACGTCGATCACTTCAAGCACTACAACGACCACCACGGCCACCCGGCGGGCGACGACGTCCTGCGCACGGTGGCGCGGCTCCTGACCGAGGGCCGGCGCGCCAACGACATGGTCGCGCGCTACGGCGGCGAGGAGTTCAGCGTGATCCTCGTCGACACCGCGAAGTTCACGGCGGCCAAGCTCGCCGAGCGCATCCGCGAGCGCGTGGCGACGCATCCCTTCGCGTTCGGCGGGCGGCAGCCGAGCGGGCACCTGTCGATCTCGGTGGGCGTGGCGTCCTTCCCCGACGACGCCGCCGAGCCCGAGGGCTTGCTCAAGGCGGCGGACGGCGCGCTCTACGCGGCGAAGCACGCCGGCCGTGACTGCGTCGTGCTCGCGCCGTCGGCGCAGAGCGACGCCCCTACCACCGGGTGAACATGGCTACCGAACCGATCCCAGCGGCCGTCATCGGCGCCGGCAGCTACGGCACGTGCCTCGCGTTCCTGCTCGCGTCGGCGGGCCACGACGTCGTCCTGTGGGCGCGCGGCGAGGCGTTCGCCGCCGAGCTCGAGGCGACGCGCGAGAACAAGCTGTACCTGCCCGGCTTCCAGCTGCCGCCGGCGGTTCACGTGACGTCCGATCTCGAGCGCGCCGTGAGCGGCAAGCCGATCGTCATGGGCGTCACGCCCTCGCACGCGATCCGCGACGTCTTCGGCCGCGCCGCCGGCTGGCTCGACCCCGACGCCGTCATGGTCAACGCGTCCAAGGGCCTCGAGGACGGCACGCTCCTCACGATCGACGAGGTCTATCGCCAGATCTTGCCGGCGCGCATCGCCGCGCGGGCGACCTTCCTCTCGGGCCCGACGTTCGCCGCCGAGATCGCCGCCGGGATGCCGAGCGCGATCGTGCTCGCCGGCCGCGACCCCGAGACCACGCAGCTCGTGCAGCGCGCGATCTCGACCGATCGCTTCCGCACGTACTCGTCGGACGACGTCACCGGCGTGCTCGTCGGCGGGGCGATCAAGAACGTCGTCGCGATCGCGGCCGGCGTCTCCGACGGCCTCGGCTTCGGGTCGAACGCGCGCGCGGCGCTCATCACGCGCGGGCTGGCGGAGATCACGCGCATCGGCGTGACGATGGGCGCCAGGGCCGAGACGTTCGCCGGCCTCTCGGGCATGGGCGACCTGGTGCTCACCTGCTCGAGCGACACGTCGCGCAACCGCAAGGTCGGCCTGGCGCTGGGGCAGGGCAAGACGATGGCCGAGATCCTCGGCGACATGCGCATGGTCGCCGAGGGCGTGAAGACGACCAAGGTCGCGCACGAGCTCGCGCTGAAGCTCGGCGTGCCCGCGCCGATCACCGACGTGATGCACGCGATCGTGCACGAGGGCGCCCCGGCCCGCGAGACGATGCAGAGGCTGATGCAGCGGGCGCTCAGGTCCGAGCGCGGCTGACCGGCCTCCCCGGGAAGCGCTCAGATCCGCGCGCCGACGATGACCTCGTAGCGCGTGCAGGGCAGCTCGTCCCAGCGCGCCTGCGTGTCGTCGGGATCGCAGCTCGAGTCGGTCACGTTGTCGAGCGTCCGGCTGCGCGTCTCGATGCGGAGCTGCCCGCCCTCGACGACCGCGTCGGAGACCGTCCCGGAGAGGATGCAGTCCTCCGGCGAGCCCGACGACGCGTAGATCTGCGCGCGCATGCCGCCGGAGATCTCTTCGGCGTAGAGCAGGCCGAAGAGCCCGCCGGGCTCGTCGCACGCCGTGCCGGCGTCGGTGCAGGCAAGGTACTCGGCGTACTCCTGACCGAAGAACGAGCCCTCGACGAACTTGATGTACGGCGGCTCCGCCACCGCCGGGCCCTCGGCCTCGCAGCCGGTCTCGTTCTCGGTGTGCGCGGTCACCTGCCAGACGCCCAGGAGGTCGTCGTACGGGTTGCCACAGCCCATCCCCGCGGCGACGAGGCCTGCGGCGGCGGCGACGAGCGACAAGCGCGGGCCTCGGTTCTCGATTCTGTGCACGATCGTGCTCCCCCGGACGGTTCATCCAGGGTACCACCTCGGAGGCGGGCTCATGTAATGTCCGCACGCAGCCGTATGCTCGGGTACGTCCTCGACGAAGTCTTCGTACACCACCGCGCGCCGGCCGGTCACCCCGAGCGACCGGCGCGAGCCGAGGCGGTGCGCGACGCCCTCGTCGCGGCGGGGCTGCGCGACCGCGGCAAGCAGATCGCGATCCGGCCGGCTCGCGACGAGGAGCTGGCGCGCGTGCACTCGCCGGCGTACCTCGACTCGCTGACCCGCCGGGTGCCGGGCCAGACCGGCTGGCTCGATCCCGACACGTACTTCTCGCCGGGGACGTGGGAGGCGGCGCTCGCCGCCGCCGGCTCGGTCTCCGAGCTCGCGCTGCGCGTGCTGGCGGGCGAGCTGTCGAGCGGGCTCGCCGTCGTGCGTCCGCCCGGTCACCACGCCGAGGCCGACAAGGCGATGGGCTTCTGCCT
>JAIOII010000023.1 GCA_019912685.1 Kofleriaceae bacterium | reverse complement strand
TCGCGCCGCGCAAGCCCGGCGCCGATCTCGAGAAGCAGCTCGCGGAGGTGAACGCGTCGAACGCGAAGGTGTCGATCGGCAACGAGCAGGGCGACCGCCTGCGCGATCGCGGTCCGCGCCAGGGCACGGTCGACGAGCCCGCGATCGCCGATCCGAGCCTCGCCCGCGCCGACGGCGACAAGGGCGAGAAGGTGCCGGCGACGCGCATCGACGTGCGGCCGCAGCCGCCGAAGACGCCCGGCGTCGACACCGACGCGATCGTCGCCAAGATCCGCACGACGTACATGGGCGCGATGCAGCGCTGCTACAAGAAGGCGCTCTCCGGCGAGCCGACGCTGTCCGGCAAGGTCTCGCTCCTCTTCACGCTCTCCGAGAAGGGCGCGGTGAGCGACCCCGAGGCGCGCGGCGTGAGCGAGGTCTTCGAGGAGTGCCTCGAAGGCGTGATGCCCCGCTGGACGTTCACCCCCGTCGTCGACGAGGACGGCGACGCCGTCGAGCTCGACATCGGCGTGACGCTGCAGCTGTCGATCTGACGCGGGCGGCGGCGTCAGCCGGCTCGGCGCCGCAGGTAGTTGAGCAGGTCGACGCGCGTGACGAGCCCGAGCAGCTCGTCGCCGTCGACGACGATGCCGACCATGCCGCGATCGAAGAGCGGCAGGAGCTGGTGCACGCCCGCGGTCGGCGGCAGCGCCTCGACCTCGGGCGACATCACCTCGTAGACCGGGCGCTCGAACGACGCCGCCCCGCGCGCCGCGTCGCCGAGCGCCGCGAGCAGGAGGTCCGACTCGTCGATGATGCCGACGAGCTTCTTGCCCTCGAGCACCGGCAGCTGCGAGACGTCCCGCGCGCGCATGCGCGCGTAGGCGACCGACAGCGTGTCGTCGGGCGCGACGAAGATGACGTGCCCGTCGCGCGCGCGCCGCGCGACGAGGTCACGCAGGTCGCCGGTGGCCGGGCGCTGCGTGAGCCCCTGCTCGTCCATCCACGCGTCGTTGTACGCCTTCGACAGGTACTTGCCGCCGCTGTCGCCGACGAGCGTGACCACGCGCCTGGGCTCCGTCTGCTCGCGGCACCAGCGCAGCGCGGCGGCGATGAGCACGCCCGACGACGTGCCGGCGAGGATGCCCTCGGCGCGCAGGAGCTCGCGCACGACGGCGAACGCGTCGTTGTCCGAGATCGAGTAAGCGCGCCGCACGCGCGAGAGGTCGCAGATCGGCGGCACGAAGTCCGCGCCGATGCCCTCGACGAGCCACGTGCCCGCCTCACCGAGCTTGTCGGTGCGGACGCCGGCTTCGACAACCGACGCGAGGACGGAGCCCACCGGATCGGCGAGGATCATCTCGACCGCGGGCGCGACCTTCGCGAAGTAGCGCGAGAGCCCCGTGATCGTGCCGCCCGAGCCGACGCCGCAGACGACGGCGTCGAGCCGCTGCTCCATCTGCGCCCAGATCTCGGGCCCGGTGGTCTCCTCGTGCGCGCGCGGGTTGGCCGGGTTCTCGAACTGGTTCACGTACCAGGCGCCCTCGTCGCGCGCGATGCGCTGCGCGAGGTCCTGGTAGTGCTGCGGGTGCCCCTTGCCGACGTCCGAGCGCGTGAGCACGCAGCGCGCGCCGAGCGCCTTCAGGTGCAGCACCTTCTCCTGGCTCATCTTGTCGGG
>JAIOII010000189.1 GCA_019912685.1 Kofleriaceae bacterium | reverse complement strand
CGCGGGGCGTTCGATCGCGGCCGCCGCGCGCCGAGCACCGCGAGCAGGACGAGCTTGCGCATGCGAACAGGTCGGCAGCAACCGACGTGCCACGGCCGCCCTCGTCGATCCGGCCGGTTGCGCGCGCGAGCCTGCCCACCGCAGTGGGCACTGCGGTGGCCGAGCCCTGGCGCAGTGTCTACAGCCAGCCTGCAGCCGGCCTACAGCCGGACCGGCTGCACCCAGGCCCGGGCGCCGTCCTTGCGCTCGACGACGGCGCGGACGTAGCCGCCGATGCCCGCGAGCGGAAGCCGCGCCTGGGTGCCCTTGACCTCGGACAGCACGTGCCCGCCGGTGCCGATGAAGCGGATGACGTGCGAGGCGGGCGCTCCGCCGGCGACCTCGATCTCGAGGGCCCCGTCCCAGACCTCGGCGCGCGTGAGCATGACGCCGGTCGACGCGTAGAAGCGGCCAAGGTCGATCGCGCGCACGATCGCGTCCGGATCGCGCGGGGCGTCGACCATGATCCAGCCGCCGCCGGCGGGGTAGCGGCCGCCGCCGCCCTCGTCGTAGTCGTGCGCGTCGTCGGTCGCGATGCCGTACATCGTGCCGCCCGCCGTGAGCACCGCGTCCCACAGCTGCTCGGTCGACGGGCGCTTGCCGTCGCCGGCGTTCCACTTCGCGAACTGGACGTTGGCGATCTCGACGAGGTGGACGCCCTCGCCGGCGAGCAGCGCGAGCAGCTCGCTGCTCGTGCCCCAGTGCCACTGCGGGTGGTTGATCTGGACGACCCCGCCCGCCCCGACGATCCAGCGGAGCGCCGCGCGGTACATCGCGACGCGGGTCGACGCCTTGCGGTCGGCCCACTCGATCTTGCCCTCGGGCCGGGCGAGCACGCCGAGCCCGTTCACGTGGATGCGGCACTTGCCCTCGGGCTCGGGCGGCGGCGGCTCGCACTTGCCCGGGTTGTACGTGAGCTCGATGCCGGCGAGCACGACGAGCCCCTTGTCCGGGAACCGGACAGCCGGGCCGACGTCGGTGCCGGCGGAGGCATCGACCCGCGTGACCCGGTTGTGATCGGAGAGGACGATGAAGTCGTAGCCGCGCGACTCGTACCACGCGATCACGCTCTTCACGTCGGTGCGGGAATCGCCCGACGGCGCGGCGTGGACGTGCGTGGAGCCCTTCAACCACCTCGGCGGCGGCGGGCGGATCGCGGTGGTCGGGCCCGCGTCCGCGACCGCGGGCTCGAGCGCCGGCTCGATCGGCGCGTCGGCGACGATGGGCTCACCGACGGCCGGATCGGGCACGGGCACGGGCGCGGGTCCGGAGACGGGCGGTGGCGTGGACCCGCACGCGGCGATCGCAACGAGGATCAGCGCCCTCACGGACGCTCGAGCTCCTCGGCGGCGCCGGGGAGGAGGTTGGTGACCACGCCCATCGTCCGCTTGTTCCAGCGCGCGCGCGTCGCGAGGAAGAGCCCGAGCGCGTCGGTCGTGAGCCGGCGGGCGGCGTGCAGCTCCTTGCCCACGTCCTTGCGCTCGTCCGGGTCCGCGACCATGTCGATCACCACCGGCACGCCGCGCTTGCCGACCTTGATCTTCCAGCGCGCGACGCGCATCGCGTGCGCGTACTCGTACTGCGACGCGTAGCTCGGCCTCGGCCACCCGCGATTGGCGCCCGCTGCGCGTGGCACGAGCGACTCGCCCTGGAGCGCGTCGGGGATGGGCGAGCCGAGCGCGTCGAGGATGGTCGGCATCACGTCGACGCCCTCCGCGCCCTCCTCGACGATCGCCGACGCCACGCGGGCCGGGTAGTGCACGAGCAACGGTACCCGCACCAGCGTCTCGCGCAAGGAGCCGCCGTGGCCGCAGCGTCCGTCCTCGAACAGCTCCTCGCCGTGATCGGCGGTGATGACGATCATCGTCTGCTCGTAGATGCCCATGCGCTGCAGTCCGGCCACCAGATCGCCGAGCCGCTCGTCGTGGTAGCTGACCGCCGAGTCGTAGATCGCGCGCAGGCGCTCGATGTCGCGCGCCGGCGGGACCTTCGAGCAGCCCATCTCGCCGCGCTTGATGCCGAGCTCCTTCATCGTGCCGTGCTTCTGGAACGGCCCGGTGTACGGCTTGGGGCCGTCGTACTGCTCGATCCACGGCTGGCGCGCGATCCACGGCCCGTGCGTGTCGACGGTGCCGAGGAAGAGGAGCGCCGGCTCCGCCTTGCGCGCGTCGAGGCGCGCGAGGGCGGCCTTGACGACGTCGGCGCCGTAGAGCACGCCGTTCACGACGCCCTTCTCGCGCATCATGTTGCGGAACTCGGCGAAGCCGCGCGCGTAGCCGCCGCCCTCGGTGACGAAGCCGTTGCCGGTGACGCCGATCGGCGCGAGCCCCGCCTCGCGCACCATCTCGCCGAGCACCGTGAGCTCGCGCGGGATCCGCCAGTTGCCGCCGACACCGGCGAGCCGCACGTTGTGCACCGCCGGGTAGGTCCCGGTCCACACCGTCGCGTGCGACGTCTGCGACTCGTTGCCGCCGACGTAGAACTGGCGGAAGACGGCGCCGGTCGCCGCGAGCTTCTCGAAGTTGGGCACCTCGGCGCGCGCGCCGGGCGTGAACGGCCGCACGCGATCCGCGCGCAGGGCGTCCATCACCCAGACGATCACGTAGCGCGGCGGCGGGCCCGACGGCGCCGCGATCAGCGCGCCGCCGGGCACCGTGATCCACATCCGGCTGTCGCTCG
>JAIOII010000188.1 GCA_019912685.1 Kofleriaceae bacterium | reverse complement strand
CGCCCGGCGCGCGCGGCGTCGTGCGCTGGCTCGTCGACGAGACCGAGGGCAACGGCGCCCTCGCGATCCGCATGGCGATCGCGGGGACGAAGCCGCCGGCGGAAGGCGACCGCGTCGCCGTCACCGGCGCATGGACGCTCGACGATCAGCGCCGGTGGTACTGGCAGGTCGCGTCGCTCTCGCCGCTCGACGACGCGCCGCCGGCCGCCCCGCTCGACCCGCCGTCGCCGCCGGGCCACGCGATCCAGACGGGCTCACCGCCGGCGGGGTGGAAGCCGATCTCGAAGGGCAAGGACGGCGGCATCGTCACGTTCGGCGTCATCCGCGCGCCGTCGGGTGAAGGCGACGGCTGGCTCGTCGGCGACGACTCGTTCGGTCAGCCGTTCGCGTACCTCTACCTTCCCGGCGAGCGCCCGAGCTACGGTGGCCACGATCTGCGTCAGCCCGACGAGCGCTGGGTGCTCAAGCGCGGCGTGACGTACTGGGTGCGCATCGATCGCGTCCGCCGCCGCACGCCCGAGGACCTCGCCCGGGTGAAGGCCCTGACTGCGCCCGTGAAGTTCTGACCTTCTGGGGCTATCTTCGACGGATGCGTCTCCTCGCCTCCGCCGCTGGCTTCGCCGCGGTCGCCGTCATCGCCTTCGGGGTCCTCGCCGCCGCCCCGGCGCCCGCCGCCGCGCAGCCCGACATCCCGGCGCGGCCCCACCCGCGGCTCCTCCTCGACGACAAGCTGAAGTCGTCGTGGAAGCGGCTCGCGAGCCAGGCCGGCTCGCCGGTCGCGCGTGCGGTCGATCGCTGCAAGCAGATCGGCTCGAACCCCAAGGAGTTCGAGCGCGACCTCTACATGGGCCTCGACTGGGCCGGCTACCTGCAGAACTGCCTGGTCGCGTGGGCCGCGACGGGGAACGACAAGTACGCCGACACGTCGATGCGCTACTTCACGGCGATGATCGACGACCTCGCCGTCGTCGGCGACGGCGCGGGCGGCAACAACGCCGCGCGCCGCGACAGCGGCTTCGCGATCCGCGCCATGGGGCCGTACACCGCGCTCGCCTACGACTGGCTGCACGACCACCCGCGCATGACCGCGGAGCTGCGCGCCCGCGCCCGCGAGCGCTTCGAGGCGTGGACGACGTGGTACCTCGCGAGCGGGTACCGCGCGCGCAGCCCGAGCACGAACTACCACGCGGGCTACCTCATCGCGGCGACGTTCATCGCGATCGCGCAGAACGGCGAGGCCGGCAAGTACGGCAACGACCTCTGGCGCCTCGTGCGCGACGAGCTGTGGGGCCGCGACATGAAGGCGGCCATGGCGCCGGGCGGCGTCCTCGACGGCGGCGACTGGGGCGAGGGCTGGCAGTACGCGCCCCTGTCCGTCGCCGAGTACGCGCTCGCCGCGCGCGTCATGACCGAGGTCGGCTCGCCGCCGCCCGGCCTCCGCCCGTGGCTCGACTCGGTGCTCCGCCGTCACGTCCACGCGCTCTCGCCCGGCGCCGGCGTCTTCATCGGCGGCGACACGCAGAACGAACAGCCCAACCTGCCGCCCAACTTCCTCACGCTCGTCGCCGTCGTCCTCGGCGACGCGACGCCCGAGGCGCAGGCGTGGGCCGCCCACGAGATCCAGCGCCTCAAGCTCACCGAGGACGCGATGGCCAAGCAGTTCGCGCTCTACGGCGCGATCGCCGCCGCCAACCCGGTGAAGCCCGTGCCGGTGCCGCGCGAGTCGTGGCCGACGTACTACATCGCCCGCGGCGTCGGGACGATGTTCGCGCGCACGCACTGGACCGCCGACGCGGTGTGGACGGTGCTCCAGTGCAGCAAGACGGTCGACGTCGATCACATGCACCCGAACGCCGGCAACCTCGTCATCTCGCGCGGCAGCGACGACGTGATCGTCGATCCGTCGCCGTACGGCACGCTGTCGAGCCTCACCAGCAACGCGCCCACCGTCGAGAGCAAGCAGCTCCCCGACAACTACAAGCCGTCGCAGGCGTACTGGAGCGAGAAGACCGGCTTCCGCTGGGCGCACCAGACCGCGAGCGGCATCGTGACCGCGCGCTGCGACTACGCCGACCAGTACAAGTTCCAGGACCGCCCGAGCGACGTGCCGGCGGCGGTGCGCGACATCGTCGTGTTCCCGTGGGACAAGGGCCGGAACGCGGTCACGATCGTCATCGACCGCGCGGCGTCGGGCGATCCCGCGCGCGGGCTGCACCTGCGCTTCCGCACGCAGGCGTCGCTCACCGCCGACGGCAACGGCGCGGTCGGCGACCGCGGCGGCGCGTCGGTCGCGATCCGCACGC
>JAIOII010000187.1 GCA_019912685.1 Kofleriaceae bacterium | reverse complement strand
GCCTCGCGCAGCGCCGCGAGCGCGCGGCTCGCGCTCGACTTGTGCTTGCCCATCGCGGCCGCGATCTCGGTCGCGGTCTCGGCGCCGTCGGCGAGCGCCGCGAGGGCGCCGCGGTACGGCTCGGTCTTCACGTGGTGCAGGATCTCGCGCTCGCGCTCCTCCTCGCCGAGCTCGGCCTGGAACGAGCGCAGGAGATCCTCGAGCGCCGCGACGTACCCGGCCTGGAAGCGGACGTCGGCCGGGTCACGATCCTCCGGCCGCCGCATCACCGCCTGCATCGCGCCCAGCACCTGATCGACGTGATCGAGGCGGCGCCGCGTCAGCTCGATGCCCATGGCGCTGGCCAGCGAGCGCAGCCGGTGCGCGTCGCCGGGGGCGTCCGCGTACCAGGTGAGTAGCTCGTCCAGCTCCATGACGGCCTCCGGATAGGGCCTCTCGTCAGGCTAGCGACGCCGCAACCGTTGCGCAATGGTTGATTCCGGCAAACGTGGCCGGCCTTACGGCCACGGCACCGCCGTCTGCGGGAGCGACCGCAGGTCGATCGTCCGCGTCCCGCCGCCCTCGGCGATCACCCAGCGATCGGCGTCGAGCCAGGCCGCGCCGTAGAAGCTGTACGGCACCCAGACGTCCGAGTCGTACCTGACGATCCGCCGCTTCACCGGGTCGACGCGCGCCATCGCGCGCATCTCGGGCACGCCGCTCGTCAGCCCGACGCCGCGGTCGTCGACGCTCGCCACGTCGAAGATCGTCGCCTGGCGCAGCTCGCCCGCTACCTTGCCGTCGGGGAGCTCGATCCACACCGCGCGGGTCGCCCGCTCCTCGACCTTCGAGCGGCCGATCGTGAGGACCGCCAGGTGGCGCGACGGCGAGAACACGAGGTCGCGGATGCGCTCGTCCTTCGCGACGCAGTAGAGCTTCTTCACCGGCGACGGCGGCGCGATCGCGGCCCGCACGAGGCAGCCGCCGTCGGGGAGCTCGTTCCCGCTCTGCACGTAGAGGTAGCGGCTGTCGCGCGAGAGCGTCATCTTCCAGCCGTCGATGTCGCGTACGTTCAGCTTGCGCGACGGCGCGCCCGCCGGCAGCGGCGCGACGAACGGCATGTAGTTGCCGTGCACGCCGTCGAGCCGGCCCTGCTGGCGCGCGTACACGAAGAAGGTGCCGTCGGGCGCGACGTGCGGGTAGTACGACGCGTCCTTCGCCAGCCGGTGGCCGACCTTGCCGGTGCGCGAGTCGGCGACGTACAGCCAGTCGCCGAGGTTCAGGATGCTCACGTCGGGCGACACGCCGAAGCGCGGCTCGAACGGCGCGCCCGCCTCGAGCAGCGCCGTGGCGCGCTGGACGATGTCGGCCGCGAGCGCGTCGCCGCTCGTGTCGGGCTCGCGGATGACGCCGCCGCCGTCGCGCATGGTCTCGAGCGGCACCGACGACAGCGCCGGCTCGCGCCACTCCTCGAGCACGCGCTGCGTCGCGATGTCGACCCAGCGGTACATCGGGTCGACCCAGTGCTCGGGCTGCTGCTCCAGCTCGAGCACTGGGT
>JAIOII010000186.1 GCA_019912685.1 Kofleriaceae bacterium | reverse complement strand
CGATCGGACAGCCTCGCGCGCCGCCTGGTACGGCCACGGTGACCTCGGCGCGAGCCTCGTCCTCGTCTTCCCGCTCGTCCTCGCCTACGGCATCGGCGCGCTCCTGGCGGGCACGATCAGCGCGGTCGACCTCCCCAGCCGTGCGCTGTGGCGGGCGTGCGGCGCCGATCGCGCGACCTACCTCCTCGTCTACGCCGCGCTCGCCGCCGGCTTCCTCGTCTGGATCGGCAAGCGCGGCCGGCGCGCCGCGCTCACCCTCGACGTCGCCGCGCCCGTCGTCATGGAGGCCGCGATCTACGGCCTGACGCTCGCGGCGGTCATCGACGTCATCCTCGCGCGCGCGCTCGGCCTCGGCGCCGGCAACGACATCGTCGCCGCGCTCGGCGCCGGCATCCACGAGGAGCTGCTCTTCCGGCTCGGCGCCTTCGCCGGCGCCGGCGTCCTCCTCGCGCGGGCCGGCCTCGCGCCGCGCGCGGCGTGGCTCCTCGCCTTCGTCGGCTCGTCGCTCCTCTTCGCCGCCGCGCACCACTGGGCCGGCGAGCCGTGGGACGAGCGCGTGTTCGCGTTCCGCGTCCTCGCCGGCGCCGCCTTCGGCCTCGTCTTCTGGTTCCGCTCGCTGGCGCACGCGGTCTGGGCGCACGCGCTCTACGACGTGTACGTGGCGCTCGTCAGATGATGCCTTCGCCCGAGGCCTCGAGCTCCATCCCCGTGACGTAACAGTCGAACTTGATCGCGGCGGTCGCCTCGTTCGAGCCCTTCACCACCGAGAACGTCTCGGGCCCGATGCCGAGGAGCTTGATCGTGTAGAGCGTCTTCTTCTTCGACGGGTCGAGATAATCGATGATCGCGTCCTGCTCGTACTGGGTGTCCTCGGCGAGCCCGCCTTCCTTGACGATCGCCTTCTTGAACCACGTGAGCACCTTCTTGCAGTGCATCATCGGCACCACGAAGGAGAGCTTCGGCATCTCGAGCTTGCCGGTCGCCGTGTACTGCGGGTTCTGCACACCACCGATCTGGTACGCCTTCGCGCCGACCTTCACGGTGAGCGCCTCGATCGAGGTCGCGAGCACGATCCCGTCGACCGAGAGGGTCAGATCGAAGGCCGAGGTCACCCACTGCTTCTGCCGGTCGACCGCGCCCGGGTTCAGCTTGGCCCCCTCGTCGATCGAGAAATCCATCGTCTCGGGCTGGCACTTGACCTTGAGGTACGCCGACTCCTTGCTCTTCGCATCGAGCTTGGGAAGCGTGAACTCGGTGACACGCGCACCCATGAACTCGTAGGTGTACTGCGTCCGGAAGTTCGAGTCGGCGTGGATGATCGAGCCGTTGAACGGCACGTGCGCCTCGCCCGGCGTGTTGACGATCTTCTGCACGAGGCCGAGCGCCCACTTGGCGCCCGACATACCGAACTCGAAGGACAGCGCTTCGAGCTCGCGCACCGTCGCGTGCTTTCCGCGGAGATGGTATCCGCCGCCCGGCTCCTCCGTCGTCGAAGCCTTGTACAGGCCGCCGTCGGTCGACTTGAGGAAGGCGGTCTGGGCGTCGTCACCATCGACGATCAGCGCGATGTGTTGACCGGCGAAGTGATGTCGTGCGAGAGGCGGCATGAGAGAACGCTCCGGAATAGCTCGGGACCCGAAGCTTAATACGGGACTTCCGGGCGCTACCTCCCCTCGCGGGGCCGATCGGCGGCGGGGCATTCCGCACCCGGGGCTGGAGTTCCCAGGCGGCCGGCGGTGGCGGTTGTACCCGACCACATTTCAGTGAGTTGGGAAGCCGGTCCGCAGGCCAACTACGCGGATCGCCGTTAGGTTGTGCCTCGGCACGCGGGTTGTAGGAGAATCGTGGCCATGACTCTTCGGCTCGCCGTCGCCGCGGCGTCCCTCTTCTTTCTGTGCGCGCTGCTCGGCGGCGTCGCCCACGCCGACCGGGTGCGGACCACGAAGACGACCAAGGTGTTCAAGCGCACCGGCGAGCAGTCGGGCGTGGTGACCAAGGTCGCCAAGGGCAAGACGCTCCAGGTCGTCGCCAAGCAGGGGCGCTGGCTCAAGGTGCGCGTCAACGGACGCACCGGCTGGGTGACGCAGTCGAGCGTCGTGTCGCTCGAGGCCCGCGACCTGCCGCGCAACACGCGGCGGCGTCCGTTCGTCGACGGGCGGTCGACGCGGCGCGGATGGGGCGGAGGGGCGCCGGAGGATCGCGTCGGCGCCGACGCCGTCGAGGAGGGCGACGACGGGCGCGGCGAGGACGAGGCGGACGACGAGGACGACGAGACCGGCCGCGGCTCGCGCGCGAGCCGAGATGACGACGACGACGATCGCCGCAGCCGCGACGAGGACGAGGACGACGACGAGGAGGACGAGGACGAGGAGGACACGCTGCGCATGGTCACGGTGACCGCGAAGAAGGCCAAGGTCTACCCGCGCGCCTCGAAGAAGGCCAAGGCGGTGCTCACCGTGCGCCGCGGTGCCCAGCTCATCGTGCTCGACGAGCACGAGTCGGGGAAATGGATCCGCGTCGAGGACGACGAGGGCTCGGCCGGCTGGATCGCCGCCGACGCGGTGTCGAGCAACGACGACCGTCGCGGCCCGCCGCGATCACGCGCTTGCGCGGCTCGGCTTCGCGTCGGTCGGCGGCAAGTTCACGTCGAACGGCACGGCGATGATGGGCGCCAACCCGCCCGTCGACTACGGCTACGGCTCGACCGCGGTGAGCATCGCCGTCGGCGGCGAGCTGACGATGCCGTTCAAGAAGGACTACTTCGTCGGCGGCGAGCTCGAGTATCTCGGCTGCGTCGCCACGCCGGGCATCCGCTACTCCGCGGGCATGATGGCCGAGGACATCGGCTTCAAGACCCACGACATCGACGTGCGCCTGCTCGGTGGCTACGACTTCCACAAGGCCAACGGCATGACCGCCTGGCTGCGGCTCGGCTACCACTACGGCGCGTTCTCGGTCTCGAACCTGAACAACCTGGCCAAGCTGCCGTCGGAGACCTTCAAGGGGCCGACCATGGGCGCCGCGCTCCGCATCCCGCGCCTCGCCAAGAAGATCGGCGCCGAGGCCTCGCTCGATCTCGTGTACCCGGGCACCCGCAAGCAGACGGTCGGGATCTCCGACGGGGCCCTGCAGAAGGCGCAGGCCGCGACCCTCGACCTCCTCGGCATGTACGACTGGAAGCGCGACTGGAAGCTGACCGGCGGCTACCGCTTCGGCTACGCGGCCTCGCGCTGGAGCGGGACCTCGGATCGCGTGCCCACGGCCACCAGCTCCAAGCGTACGGACTTGTCGCACGTCGTCACCGTCGGCCTCGGCCGCGCCTTCTGACTCGCCCTCGTGTTACGTTCACGGGCGATGCCGGAGGACGTCGCCGTCGAGTACGCGGGCTACCTGCGTCGCTTCGAGGAGGCGGTGGGCCCCCTCCAGCCGGGCGAGTTCGCCAAGCACAACGGCAAGCTCATCCAGAAGATGGCGTTCGCCGAGTTCGAGCCCGTGTACAAGGAGTACATGGGCCTCGCGTCGCACTACATCGAGGGGCTCGATCGCGGCGACACGGTGAACGACCTGGTGGTCAAGCTCATCCGCGAGCACGCCGCGAAGCTCATCCTGACGTCGCCCGTGTAGTCACTGCCGGGGCGTCGGCAGCTTGTCGAGGTCGAGCTGGGCGAGCGCGAGGCGGATGAGGTGCGACTTGTTCGCCTTCGTCCAGCCGCGGCGCTTGAGCTCGTGCACCTTGGCCTCGAGCTCCTCGATGTCGCGCGTGTACATCGAGATGCAGATGACCTTGTAGTGGGTCGGCCGCGCCTGGCCGCCCTTCTTCGCGGGCGCGGCCGCAGGGCCACGACCGTAGAAGTCGTCGCGGAGGATGAGATCCGCCTCGGAGAGCGGATCGTGCTGGAGCAGCTTGTCGTCCTTCATGGGTGCTCCTCGTTCAGGCGGCGACGGTGGTGTCGCTGCCGGTGGTCGCGTGCTGGGTCGCGGACGTGGCGAGGAGCCAGTCGACGACCCGGTTGTAGTCGGCCGCGCCGTGAGACTGCGGCGCGTACTCGAAGATGCTCTTGCGGTGGCTCGGCGCCTCGGCGAGCCGCGTGTTGTTGCGGATCGGCTCGAGGCACTTGTGCTTGAAGTGGCCCTGCAGCGTCTCCAGGACCTCGCGCGCGAGGCGCGTGCGGCCGTCGTAGAACGTCGGCAGCACGGCGGACACGCGCACGGCGTGGCCCAGGTGGCGCTCGACGTCCTTGATCGTGCGCAGCACCTGCTTCACGCCGACGAGCGCGAGGTAGTCGCAGGTGACGGGGATGATCACCTCGTCGGCGTACGACAGCGCGTTCTGGTTGAGCAGGTTGAGCGACGGGCCGCAGTCGATGACGACGTAGTCGTAGCGCCGCGAGACCTGCATGAGGTTGAGGCGCTTGGTCATGACGCGCGAGCGCTGCGCCGGCTCCTGGCGCGCCAGCCAGATCTCGGCGGCGGCGAGCGTCGCGTCGCTGGTGATGACGTCGAGGTGGTTGCGCACCGGCACGGCGATGTCGGTCGGGTCCTCGCCGTCGACGAGCACGTGATAGAGCGACTTCTCGCCGGCGACCCCGAGCGAGACGCCGACGTTGCCCTGCGCATCGGTGTCGACCAGGAGCACCTTGTGCCCGCGCTCGGCGACGCCGGCCGCGAGGTTCACCGAGGTCGTGGTCTTGCCCGTACCGCCCTTCTGGTTGAGCACCGCGATGCGGCGCGCGCGGCGCGAGCGGAACGCCTCGTCGCCGAGCCCCTCCTTGCGGCACTCGAGGGAGCAGTAGTACCCGCGCTGACCGTCCCCCGTGACGGCCACCTGGTAGACGAACGCGGGGCGGAACGATGTTCCGCAGCAGCTGCAGAGCTTCTCCATGCCCTTATGCAAGCGACCACGCGCGTCTCGGGGCAACTTTTTGGATGACGTTTGATGAACGCGGACCCGCGCTATAGTGCGCACCGTGGCACAGCGAGTGGACGTGACCGGCGGTGGGGCCCGCGCGGTGCGACGCGCCAGCGTTCCGGCGCGCTCGCCCGAGCAGGTCGCCGACGATCTCGCCGCCGCGCTCGCGCCCGAGCCGACCGCCCTGGTGATCGCGTTCGTGTCGAGCGAGCTCGATCCGGCGGCGGTCGCGGCCGCGATGAAGGCGCGCATGGCGCCGGCGCAGGTCGTCGGCTGCACGTCGTTCGGCGAGATCGCGGGGCCGGTCGCGTCGCGCACGGCGGTCGCCGTCGTCCTCGACGGCGTGCGCGTGAAGTACGGCGTCGCGCTCGCGCGTCATGACCA
>JAIOII010000185.1 GCA_019912685.1 Kofleriaceae bacterium | reverse complement strand
CCGCCACATCATGCCGGCGAACACGCCGCCGGAGATGAGACCGACGAGCGGCCCGGCCAGCGCGGCGACCGCGATGACGCCGACGCCCGCGACCCCGCCGACGGCGGCCCACGCCGCGACCTGCTGGCGCCGCATCGCCTGACCGCCCATCACCTGCCCGTGCTCGTCGAGGAGCAGCACCTCGCCGGGGCGCGCGCTCGCGAGCGACGTCGAGACCCGCCAGGCCGGCTGGATCGTGTCGGCCCCGGTCAGGGCCGGCAGGGTTTCCGACTTGGTCGCCACGTCCTCCCAGTCTACGCGACGATCAGCGTATCCGTGAGGCGGCGACGGCCCTTCAGGCGCTTCACGCGGTACTCGAGCGCCAGGGCCCGCCCCCGGGTCGGGAGCGGCCCGAAAATGCGCCCCACCCGCCAGGGCCGCCAGGCGCGCGTGGCGCGCGCCCCGCCGCGGACGAGCCCGTTGTGCTGGCCCAGGCGGCGCTCGACGTCGGTGGTCACCCCGACATACGTACGGCCGGTGCGCGAGACCAGCACGTAGACGAACCACACGAGGCGGTTGTAGCGGGAGCCTGTGATACACAGGTGCGGCGAAGGGACCCCCTTCCGGCATCCCACGGACTGGCTTGCCCCACGGAGTAGCCCACACATGACGACGCAGAAGACCGCGAAGCTCACCCTGGCCGACGGCCGCGAGCACAACCTGCCCGTGACCGTCGGGTCGGAGAACGAGCACGCCCTCGACATCCGGGCGCTGCGCAACGACACCGGGTACATCACCCTCGACACCGGCTACATGAACACCGGCGCGACCACCAGCGCCATCACCTATCTCGACGGTGAGCAGGGCATCCTGCGCTACCGCGGCTATCCGATCGAGGAGCTCGCGGAGAAGTCGACCTTCGTCGAGACCGCGTACCTGCTCATCCACGGCCGCTTGCCGACGCAGAGCGAGCTGTCCGAGTTCTCGCGGAAGCTGACCTACCACTCGATGATCCACGAGGGGATGCGCCACTTCTTCGAGGGCTTCCCCGATCGCAGCCACCCGATGGCGGTGCTGTCGGCGATGGTGACGTCGCTCTCGGCGTACTACCCGGACTGCCTCGATCGCGACGCGCCGATGGACCTGCACGTCACGCGCATCCTGTCGAAGGTGCGGACGATCGCGGCGTTCTCGTACAAGAAGACGATCGGCCAGCCGATCATGTACCCGCGCAACGCGCTCTCGTACTGCGCGAACTTCCTGCACATGATGTTCGCGGTCCCGGCCGAGCCCTACGAGCCCGATCCGGTGGTCGTGAAGGCGATGAACCAGCTGCTCATCCTGCACGCCGACCACGAGCAGAACTGCTCGACGTCGACGGTGCGCCTGGTCGGCAGCTCGGGCGCCAACGTCTACGCCGCGGTCGCCGCCGGCATCCTCGCCCTCTGGGGCCCGCTCCACGGCGGCGCCAACCAGGCGGTGATCGAGATGCTCGAGATGATCGCGAACCCGAACGGGCCGTACAAGGGCGACCACAAGAAGTTCATCAACGAGGTGAAGGACAAGAAGTCCAACACGCGCCTCATGGGCTTCGGGCACCGCGTCTACAAGAACTACGATCCGCGCGCGAAGATCCTGAAGGCGATGGCCGACGAGGTGCTCAACCACCTCGGGGTCAAGGATCCGATGCTCGACATGGCCAAGGGCATGGAAGAGGTCGCGCTCAAGGACGACTACTTCGTCTCGAAGAAGCTCTACCCGAACGTCGACTTCTACTCGGGCATCCTCTACCGCGCGATCGGCATCCCGACCGAGATGTTCACGGTGATGTTCGCGCTCGGCCGCATCCCGGGCTGGCTCGCGCACTGGAAGGAGATGGTCGAGGATCCGACCCAGAAGATCGGCCGTCCGCGCCAGATCTACACCGGGCCGACGGTGCGCCACTACGTGCCGATCGATCAGCGCACCGGGGCGTGAGAGGCGCGTCGCGGTCGTGAGCGCCAGCATCGCAGAGCCGACCTCGTCGGCGGTGACCGACGGGATCCGCGTGACGGTGCGCGCCCAGTACCTCGCCGAGCAATCGGCGCCGGAGAAGAGCCGCTACGTCTTCGCGTACACCGTCGCGATCGCCAACGAGGGGGGCGCGCCCGCGCAGCTGCGCACGCGTCACTGGATCATCACCGACGGGCGCGGAAAGATCGAGGAAGTGAAGGGCGACGGCGTCGTCGGCGAGCAGCCGCGGCTCGCGCCTGGCCAGCGCTTCCAGTACACGTCGGGCTGCGTGCTCGCGACGCCGGTCGGCACGATGCACGGCACCTATCAGATGCACCGCGACGACGGTACGTCGTTCGACGCCGTCATCGCACCCTTCTCGCTCGTCATGCCGCAGGCCTCCGACCGCAGCAGCCTGAATTAAGTCAATGATCGCGCCGGGATGCGCGGTCGCCGCCACAGGGTGATCGGATCGTGCAAAGCTCGGGTCGGGGCTATGGGTCCAAGCCCATGACCGTTCATGACCGCCATGACGCCTGCGCAACGTGAGGGCGAGACCGCCGCCCGGCTGGTGGCCGCCGCCAAGGCCGGTGACGCGCAGGCGTTCGAGGAGCTGGTGCGCCGCTATCGCAAGCGCATCTTCGCGCTCGCCCTCCACCTGACCGGCACGCCCTCCGACGCCGACGACATCGCGCAGGACGTGTTCATGCGCGCGTACCGCGCCCTCGATCGCTTCGAGGGCCGGAGCGAGTTCTTCACGTGGGTCTACCGCATGGCGGTGAACCGCTCGCTCAACGTGAAGCGCGACAAGGGGCGCCGCTCCGAGGATCCGTTCGACGAGGACCCGCGCATCGCGTACGCCGTCTCGGTCGACGCCGACGGCGATCCGGTGAAGGCGGCCGAGCTGCGCGCGACGTACGGCCGCCTCCTGCGCGGGCTCGACTCGCTGCCCGCCGAGATGCGCACCACCGTGGTGCTGGTCGTGCTCCAGGGCATGTCGCACGGCGAGGCGGCGGTCGTGCAGAAGTGCAGCGAGGGCACGATCGCGTGGCGCATGCACGAGGCGCGTTCGCGGCTGCACACGGCCATGAACCCCGATTCGGTGCGCAAGCGGCGACCTCTGTCACAGGAGCTGGAAGGCCTGCTCTCGGAGCTTGGCCTCCCGGTCTTGAGTCCCGGCCGAGCCTGACCGAACATGCGGGCGCCATGCGCGCCTTCACGTTCGTGCTCGCCGTCGCGTGCTGTACCGGCGCCTGCTCGCTCGTCACCGTGCAGCAGGACCCGTTCCCGCCGCTCCAGATCCGCGCCGAGCGGCCAGCGGCGCCGCCGCCCAAGGTGGTGCTCACGCCGTCGAACATCCAGATCAACGACAAGGTCCAGTTCGAGCTGGGCAGCGACAAGCTCCTGCCCGTCTCGTTCCCGCTGCTCGACGCCGTCGCCCAGGTGATGGTCGAGAACCCGCAGATCGAGATCATCGAGGTCGCGGGCCACACCGACGCGTCGGGCGGCGCCGCGCGCAACCGCGAGCTGTCGCGGCAGCGCGCCGAGAGCGTGCGCCAGTACCTGATCTCGAAGAGCATCGCCAAGGGCCGCCTGCAGGCGAAGGGCTACGGCCCCGACAAGCCGATCGCCGGCAACGACACGCCCGAGGGCCGGGAGGCCAACCGCCGCGTCGAGTTCGTGATCGTCAAGCAGGGTCCGAAGAAGACCCTCGTGCAGGAGGACTAGATGACGTCGAGGACCATCACGGCCGCAGTCGCCGTCGTCGCGCTCGCGGCCTGCAGCCGCACCGGCATGGGGAGCGGCGTGCGCGAGGACATCAACGCGCGCATGCAGACGATCCAGGCGCCGGTGCAGATGTGTTACGCGGTCGCGCTCGAGCGTGACCGCAAGCTGCGCGGGATGATGGTGCTGTCGTTCCGCGCCGCGCCCGGCACCGGCCAGTTCGATCAGATCACGGTCACGCGCGACGAGGTCGGCGACGAGCAGGTGAAGAAGTGCGTCGTCGACGAGGTCGCGAAGCTCAAGCTGACGGCGCCGCAGAAGACGGCGGTGACGGTCAGTTATCCGATCGACTTCGCGCCGAAGAATTGACGAGCGGATCGCGATCCGGGCCTCGCGTCGCGCGCTCGGATGTTTGTGCGTGATCGTTCTCTCGACGATGAAGCGGCTCCTCGCCAGGGCGTCACAGTTGGCGAGGAGTCACTCATCATGACCAGAACCAAGAAAACCTCCCGCCTCTCCCTCCTGGCCCTCTGCGCCGCCCTGGCCGTTCCCGCGATCGCCTCCGCCCAGTCCCGCGATCGCGTCCATCGCGACCGCGACTACCGCGAGTACCGCTACGAGCGCGGCTACGACCGCGACCGCGACCGCGATCGCTGGATGAAGCTCGGCGAGGTCGGCACTCACCGCAACGACGGTGAGGACTTCGTCCAGGTCAGCAGCAACCAGGTCTTCGAGAGCCTCGAGCTGACGACCGAGGGCCGCCCCGTGCGCTTCGACTCGATCCTGGTGCAGTACCAGGACGGGCGCGAGTACCGCGCGAACGTGAACGTGATGGTCCGGCCGGGTGAGCGCGTGCTCGTCGACGTGCCGGCGTTCAGCCCGATGAAGATGCTCGTGCTCGAGTACGACAACCCGGGCCGGCACTTCCGCGACCGCGAGACGTCACGGGTCGAGATCCGCGGCCTGAGCTCGAACCGGTACGACCGCCGCTACGACGATCGCCGCTACGACGATCGCCGCGGCTACTACCAGCGCGATCGGCGCACCGATCGACGCGCCGACGACCGCCGCCACCACGACACCCGGTTCGAGTGGCGCGGCGGCCTGTACGTCCGCGTCCGCTGACGGCCGGGTCGCGCCGGAACAGTGATAGAACCGGCGGGCGATGGGCAACACCCCGAACCGCTCGCCGACGCATCGTGATGTCGACATGAACCGGCTCGCCGGCCTCGGAATGGAGGTCGAGGAGCTGGCGGAAGGCGGTCCGCTGACCACGGACCGCCTGCTCCGCTATGCGGAGGAGCAGGGCAAGCCGGTGTCGCACTACTACGCCGCGATCGCGCTCGCCACGGAGCTCGAGCTGCCGTCGGCGCCGGTCACGGCCGTCTTCTGCGCCGGCAAGTGCCAGAGCTGGGGCGCGCTCGACGCGATCGACGAGGCGGCGGCGCAGTGGGAGAAGCGCGGCGGGGGGTTCGCGATCGGCGTCCGGACCTGCCTCGACCGCTGCGAGGACGCGGCGGTCTGCCAGATCCGCACCCCGGCCGGTACGGCCACGCTCGTCCGGGTCCGACCGGAGGACGTACAGAAGGCCCTGGACGAGGCCCTGGGCTGACGCGGATCTCCGGGAATTGCCTGGGCGGGCGGGCGGTTATGCAGTAAACCGGATTCGCCCGTGCTTCGCCTGAAGGGGATCAACAAGTACTACCAGGTCGGCAGCCACCGGCTGCACGTCCTCCGCGACGTCGACGCCGAGGTCGGCGACGGCGAGCTCGTCGCCATCATGGGCGCCTCGGGCTCGGGCAAGTCGACGATGCTCAACATCCTCGGCATCCTCGACGGGTACGACAGCGGCGAGTACTGGCTCGGGGACACGCTGGTGCGCGACCTCTCGGAGACGCAGGCCGCGCGCTACCGGAACCGCTTCATCGGCTTCGTCTTCCAGTCGTTCAACCTCCTGCCGTTCAAGACCGCGGTCGAGAACGTCGCCCTGCCCCTCTACTACCAGGGCGTCTCGCGGCGCACGCGCAACCGCACGGCGATGCAGTACCTCGAGCGCGTCGGGCTCGCCGAGTGGGCGGAGCACCGGCCGAGCGAGATGTCGGGCGGCCAGAAGCAGCGCGTCGCGATCGCGCGCGCGCTCATCGCCAAGCCCAAGATCATCCTCGCCGACGAGCCGACCGGCGCGCTCGACTCCGCGACCAGCCAGCAGATCATGGATCTCCTCGCCGAGATCCACGCGAGCGGCATCACCGTCATCGTCGTGACGCACGAGGCCGACATCGCCGCGCGCGCGCAGCGCGTGATCCGCCTCCGCGACGGCAAGGTGGAGGCGGCGGCCGCCTAGGCCGCCGGCACCTCCATGTTCTCGGCCGATCGCTGGCACGAGGTGCTCTCGACGCTCGCGCGCAACCCGCTGCGGTCGTTCCTCACCGCGCTCGCGGTGGCGTGGGGCATCTTCATGCTCGTCGTCTTGCTCGGCATGGGCCAGGGCCTGCGCAACGGCACCGAGTCGATGTTCGCCGACGACGCCGCCAACAGCGTCTGGATCTTCGGCGGCTCGACGTCGCGGCCGCACGCCGGGCTCCCGGTCAACCGGCGCATCGTGTTCGACAACGAAGGCTACGCGGCGCTCCGCCGCGTCGAAGGCATCGACAAGCTGACGGGGCGCTTCTTCGCCTCGGGCGGCGGCTTCGGCAACGAGCTGCAGATCCGGGTCGGCGCCAAGGTGTCGTCGTTCGACGTCCGCGCGGTGCACCCCGATCACCTGTACCTCGAGAAGACGATCATCGCCGCGGGCCGCTTCCTCAACGAGCAGGACATCGCCGAGAAGCGCAAGGTGACGGCGATCGGCGTGCCGGTCGCCGAGTTCCTGTGGGGCCACACCAACGTGATCGGCGAGACCCTGGCGGTGAACGGCATCACGTTCACGGTGGTCGGCCTGTTCACCGACGAGGGCGACGCCGGCGAGCTGCGCAAGCTCTACATCCCGATCTCGACGGCGCAGCTCGCGTTCAACGGCGCCGACCGGGTGAACATGATGATGTTCACCGTCGGCGACAAGACCGTCGCCGAGACCAAGAAGCTGGTCGAGGAGGTGCAGGCGATCCTCGCCGAGCGCGAGCGCTTCGATCCCGCCGACCCGCAGGCGACGCGCGTGCGCAACAGCCTCGAGCAGTACGCGACCTTCCAGGAGATCTTCTGGATCATCGAGATCTTCATCATCTTCATGGGCGCGTGCACGCTCGTCGCCGGCATCGTCGGCGTCTCGAACATCATGATGATCGTGGTGAAGGAGCGCACGAAGGAGATCGGCGTGCGCAAGGCGCTGGGCGCGACGCCGTGGACGATCGTGTCGACGATCCTCCAGGAGGCGGTGTTCCTCACCGCCGTCGCCGGCTACATGGGCCTGGTCGGCGGCGTCGCGCTGCTCGAGCTGCTCGCGGCGCTCCTGCCCAAGAGCGACTTCTTCTCCAACCCGTCGGTCGATCTCGAGGTCGCGCTCTGGGCCACCGCCGTGCTCGTGATCTCGGGCGCCCTCGCCGGCTTCATCCCCGCGCGGTCGGCGGCGCGCGTGAGCCCGGTCGTCGCCCTGAGGGACGAGTGAGCGAGGTGCCGCGATGATCGATCCCGACTTCTACCAGGAGATCGCGCAGAGCCTCGGGCGGCACAAGCTGCGCACCGCGCTCACGGCGCTCGGCGTCTTCCTCGGCATCTTCATCTTCGTGCTCATGGTCGGCTTCGGCCCCGCGCTCGAGGGCGCGATGAACAAGCGCATGGCCGGCTTCGCGACCAACGCGGTCTTCATGTGGGGCCAGCGCACGTCGATGCCGTACGCGGGGATGCAGCCCAACCGCCCCATCGGCTTCAAGAACGACGACATCGAGCCGATCTCCCGCATCGAGGGCCTCGAGCACCTCGCGCCGAGGAACCAGCTCGGCGGCTTCCGCGCCGGCGCGGTGGTGAAGCGTGGCAACAAGACCGGCAGCTTCCAGGTGTCCGGCGACTACCCCGCGTTCCAGTACATCCAGACGCCGGTGATGCGCGCGGGGCGGTACATCAACGACGCCGACATCGAGGGCCGCCGCAAGGTCGCGGTCGTCGGCGAGGAGGTCGCGAAGCAGCTCTTCGAGGGGCAGAACGCGATCGGCGGCGCGCTCGAGGTCAACGGCATCCACTTCGAGGTGGTCGGCGTGTTCGGCTCGAAGGCGACCGGCCAGCAGGGTGACAACCAGGTGCGCCAGGTGATCGTCCCGTTCACCACGTTCCAGCAGGCGTTCCACTTCGGCGATCACGTCAGCTGGTTCGCGATGACCGCGAAGCCGGGGACCAACGGCGCCGATCTCGAGAAGCGCGTGCGCCAGCTCCTGGCGGAGCGCCATCGCATCCACCCCGAGGACGAGATGGCGATCGGCGGGTGGAACGCCGCGGAGCGGTTCGCCAAGACCGAGAAGCTGTTCTGGGCGGTCGGGCTCGTGCTCGGGTTCGCCGGGCTCATGAGCCTCCTCGCCGGCGCGATCGGCGTGTCGAACATCATGCTCATCACCGTCCGCGAGCGCACGAAGGAGATCGGCGTGCGCAAGGCGCTCGGGGCGACGCCGGCGAGCGTCGTGATGATGGTCGTGGCCGAGGCGACCTTCCTCACCATGGTCGCGGGCTACATCGGGCTCGTCGCGGGCGTCGGGATGATCGAGGCGGGCGCCTGGGCGGTCGACAAGGCCGGCGACAAGGTCCCGATCGGCGCCCCGTTCGTGTCGGTCGAGTTCGCCGCCGCCGCCACCGTCATCCTCATCGTGGTCGGCGCGTTCGCCGGCCTCATCCCCGCCCTGCGCGCCGCCGCGATCCAGCCGATCGAGGCGCTGCGAGACGAATAGCGTAAAGACGAACGAGCACGATCATGAAGCGCCTCACACCTGTCCTCATCGTCCTCCTCTGCGTCGGCGGCGCGCTCGGCACGCTGTACTTCCTCTGGTCGAAGTCGAAGACGCGGCCGGTGCCGGCGCGCCTCGAGCTCCCCGAGCTGCGCGACATCGTCAAGAAGACGGTCGCGACCGGCGCGATCGTCCCGCGCGAGGAGGTCGAGATCAAGCCGCGCGTGTCGGGCGTGATCGAGGAGCTCTTCGTCGAGGCCGGCGCGCCGATCAAGGCCGGCGATCAGCTCGCGCGCATCCGCATCGTGCCCGACGCGGCGTCCCTGCAGCGCGCGCAGTCGGCGGTGCAGGCGGCGCGCATCGCCAACGACACCGCCAGGCGCGAGCTCGACCGCAACCAGGCGCTGTTCTCGCAGGGCGTCATCTCGGGCGCCGAGCTCGACCGCTTCAAGACCGACCTGGCCCTCAAGCAGCAGGAGCTCGCGTCGGCCAACGAGGGCCTCCAGATCGTGAAGGAGGGCCAGAGCCGCGGCGCCGGCAAGCAGAGCAACATCGTCGTGACCTCGACCGTCGACGGCATGGTGATCGACGTGCCCGTGAAGCTCGGGTTCAGCGTGATCGAGTCCAACAACTTCAACCCGGGCACGACGATCGCGATCGTCGCCGACATGAGCGACATGATCTTCCAGGGCCAGGTCGACGAGAGCGAGGTCGGCAAGATCAAGGTCGGCCTGCCGCTCGACATCAAGATCGGCGCGCTCGAGAAGGAGGTGTTCGAGGGCAAGCTCGAGCACATCGCGCCCAAGGGCAAGGAGATCGACGGCGCGATCCAGTTCGAGATCAAGGCGTCGGTGACGCCCAAGAAGGACGTGTTCGTGCGCGCCGGCTACAGCGCGAACGCGGACGTCGTGCTCGACAGGCGCACGCAGGTGCTCGCCGTCCGCGAGGCGCTGCTCCAGTGGAAGGAAGGCAAGCCGTACGTCGAGGTCGAGACGTCGAAGGGCGTGTTCGCCCGGCGCGACGTCAAGCTCGGCCTGTCCGACGGCATCTACGCCGAGGTCCTCGAGGGCGTCGACAAGGACACGAAGATCAAGCAGCCGCAGAACGCCGGCCCGCCCGACATGGGCGGCGGGCGCCGCGGTGGCCCGGCGCGCGGCGGCCGCCGCTGATC
>JAIOII010000184.1 GCA_019912685.1 Kofleriaceae bacterium | reverse complement strand
TGCTCCGCCGCCGGGTGGTACCTGCGCGCGGCGGAGCAGAGCCAGGGCGTCGAGGCGCTCGAGCTGCGCCGCCTCGCCGGCGATCACCTCCTGCGCTGCGGCCGCATCGACGAGGCGATGCCGGTGCTGCGCGAGGTGCTCGCCGAGGTCGGCGTGAAGATGCCGTCGACCCGGCGTGAGGTCCTGACGTCGTTGCTCTGGCGGCGCGCGCGCCTCGCCATGCCGTGGCACCCACGCATCGCGGAGAAGCGCGAGCGCCTCGAGCGTCATCGCCTGCGCACCGACGTCGCGCTGTCGTGCGGCGCGACGCTCGCCGTCGTCGACAGCATCCTCGGCGCCAGCCTGCACGCGCTCGGGCTGCTCGAGGCCAAACGCCTCGGCGATCCCGACCGGCTCGCGGTGGCGCTCGGCTACGAGGTCGGCTACGCCGCGATCGCCGGCTCGGGCGGCCTCGCCCGCACCGAGCGCGCGCTCGACGCGGCAGCGGCGGCGGCGAAGTCCGCCGGCACCCCGTTCGCCGAGGCACACATGCTGTGGATGCGGGGCATGCACGCGTTCCTCATCGGCCGCTTCAAGGACGCCGTCGTGCTCCTCGACGGCGCGGCGCGCGCGTTCGCCGAGCGGTGCCCGGGGCGGGTGTGGGAGCAGGCGCAGGCCGAGCTGTTCGCGGCCTGGGCGGTGTCGCACGTCGGCGATCTGCGCGAGCTCGAGAACCGGCTCGGCGAGCTCGAGCGCGTCGCGCGCTGGCACGACGACGTCTTCACGGCGACGATGGCGGGCGCCGGCAACAGCGTCCTCCTCCCGCTCGCCGCCGACGAGCCCGCAGCGGCGCGCGAGCGCGTCGCGAGCGCGATGGCCGGGTGGAGCCAGGACGGCTTCCACATCCAGCACGTGCTCGCGCTGCAGGGCACGTGCGAGATCGATCTCTACGAGGGCGACGGCCTGGGCGCGTGGAAGCGCGTCACCGGCGCGTGGCCGGAGCTCGAGCGCTCGCTGCTCCTCCGCATCCAGCACACGAAGGTGTTCACGCTCGACGTGCGGGCGCGCGCGGCGATCGCCTCGGGCGATCGCGACGCGCTCGACGACGCCGAGCGCTGCGTGAAGCGGCTGCTCGCCGAGAAGCTGCCCTGGGCCGACGCGCTCGCCCACGCGCGGCAGGCCGGCATCGCGGGGGCGCGCGGGCAGAGCGAGGAGGCGCGCGCCCTGCTCGCGCGCGCCGCCGACGAGCTCGAGGCGCTGGGCATCGGCATCCCGGCGCTCACGGCGCGGCTGCGCCTCGCCGCGCTCGAGGGCAAGTCGATCGAGCAGGCGCCGGCGTGGCAGGCGCTCCGCGAGAAGGGCATCACCCGCCCGGAGCGGTGGATGGCGACCTTCCAGCCGTGGAGAGAATTGAAGAGGTAGGCGAGAACCAGAGAAGTAGAAGGGTAAGGGTAAGGCTCAGATCCTCGTGCGGGGGTCTGAGCCTTACCCTTACCCTTACCCTTACCCTCACCCTTACCCTTCTACGCTCCCCTCCGCGGCGAGCACCGTGTTCTCCAACAGTGACGCGCGCGTCATGGGTCCGACGCCGCCCGGCACCGGCGTGATCGCGCTCGCGCGCTCCGCGGCCGCCGCGTACTCGACGTCGCCGATGAGCTTGCCGTCGGGCGTGCGGTTGATGCCGACGTCGATCACGACGGCGCCCGGCTTGATCCAGCTGCCACGCACGAGCTCGGGCTTGCCGATCGCGGCGATGACGATGTCGGCCGCGGCGACGACCGCGGGCAGGTCCTTCGTCTTCGAGTGACAGAGCGTGACCGTCGCGCTCGCGTTGGTCAGGAGGTACGCCGCCGGCTTGCCGACGAGGACGCTGCGGCCGAGCACCACCGCGCTGGCGCCGGCGAGCGTGACGCCGGCGACCGCGAGGAGCCGCATGCAGCCCTGCGGCGTGCACGCGACGAAGCGCGGCCGGCTGGCGCAGGGCCGGCCGAGGCTCTCGGGGTGGAGGCCGTCGACGTCCTTGTGCGCCGGGATGGCCTCGATCACCGCGTCGGCGTCGAGGTGCCCGGGCAGCGGCAGCTGGACGAGGATGCCGTGCACCGCCGGATCGGCGCCGAGCTTCGCGACGAGCGCGAGCAACGTCGCCTGCGAGACGTCGGCGGGGAGCTTGTGATCGAAGGCCTCGATCCCGCACTCGCGCGCGTCCTTGGTCTTGCTTCGCACGTACACGGCCGACGCCGGGTCGTCGCCGACGAGGACGACCGCGAGCCCGGGCGTCACGCCGCGCTCCTTGACGGCCGCGACGCGCGCGCGGACCTCCTGCTTGACCTGCGCCGCGAGCGCCTTGCCGTCGAGAACGCGCGCGGTCACTTGGCCGCCGCCGCCGCCGCGGACGTGGCGCTGCCGGAACCGCTCGACGAGCCGCCCGACGACGAGC
>JAIOII010001767.1 GCA_019912685.1 Kofleriaceae bacterium | reverse complement strand
CACGTGGGCGGCGGCGCGCGCCCGCGTCCTGCCGGTCCTGCGCCCGCAGGGCTTCTTCCGCCTCGAGGCCGTCGTCGCGTCGCAGAAGACGCCGGCGGTCGCGAGCCAGCCGTTCCTGCCCTACGTCGACCTCGCGCTCGTCCTCGACGAGCCCGATCGCATGAGCTACGTCACCGTCGACGACCTCGCGGGATGGGGCGTCGATCCCGAGCACGCGCTCGTCCAGGCGGTCGAGAACGCCGGTCGCCTCCCGCCGCCCGAGCTCGACGTCGAGACCGACCTCTACACCGTCGACGCCGGCGACACGTACGAGAGCTCGCGGCTCGCCATCCCCGGCCTGCTCGCGTCCTTCGCCGATCGCGTCGAGGGTCGGCCGATCGCGATCATCCCGACGCGCTCGCGCTGCGTGATCGGTGGCGACGCCGACCCGACCGCGCTGCAGGCGCTCGCCGAGATGGCCCAGGAGGAGTACGAGGAGTCGAACCGCTCGCTCTCGCCCGCCGTCTACACGATCGACGGCGCGGGCGAGGTCGTGCCGCTCGAGCTGCCCGCCGATCACCCGGCGTGTCACGCGGTGCGCCTCGGCCACGTGAAGCTCGCCCTCACCGAGTACGCGAGCCAGAAGGACACGCTCGACATCGTCCACGAGCGCGAGGGCACCGACATCTTCGTCGCGTCGCTCACCGGCGTCATCCGTGGCGACGGCCTGCCGCTCACCTGGACGATGTGGGGCGAAGACATCGACTCGCTCCTGCCCGCCGCCGATCTCGTGCGCTTCATGTTCCAGGACGAGGAGGCCGAGGACGGCGAGCCGGCGCCCGGCTTCATGGTCCCGTTCGCCCGCGTGTGCGCCGTCCTCGGCGCCGGCTTCGCCCCCGCCGACGGCCACCGCCCGCTCCGCTACCGCGTGACCTCGCACCCGCCGCCTGCCCTCCTCGAGCGCCTGCGCGCCGAGGCGGTCGACGTCGACGCCTTCGCCCCGGCGTGAGCGACCGGGCACACCCGGCTCGGGACGTGCATGGCATGGGAACGGTGATCCCATGAGAGCTCTCGTCCTCGGCGCCACGGGCTTCGTCGGTCGCGCGCTCGTCGACGCGCTCGTCGAGGCCGGCGACGACGTGCGCGCCGCGTCCCGGCGTCCGCCCGGAACGCTGCCCGAGCGCGCGCGCTGGGTCCCTTGTGATCTCCTGCGCCCCGAGACCGTTGCGCCCGCGCTCGAGGGGATCGAGGTCGCCTACTACCTGGTGCACAGCATGGGCCTGGGCCGCCGCGACTTCGCCGCGATCGACCGTGCGTGCGCGCACGAGCTCGCGCGCGCGGCCGCGGCGAGCTCGTGCCGCCGCATCATCTACCTCGGGGGCGTCGCACCCCGCGGCCGGCCGAGCCCGCACCTCGCGAGCCGGCTCGAGGTCGGCGAGATCCTGCGCGACGGCACCGTGCCCGCGCTGGAGCTGCGGGCGTCGATGATCGTCGGCAACGGCAGCGCCTCGTGGCAGATCGTGCGCGACCTCACCGCCCGCCTCCCCTTCATGGTGCTCCCGCGCTGGCTCGAGTCGAAGAGCTGCCCCATCGCGCTCGCCGACGTGGTCGCCGCGTTGCTCGAGGCGCGCCGCGTCCCGCTCGCGGGCAGCACGTGGTTCGACATCCCGGGCCCCGAGGTGTTGAGCATGCGGCAGATGCTCGAGACCGTCGCGGCGCTCGAAGGCCGGCGCATCCCGTCGTTCCGCGTCCCCGTCCTCACGCCGCGGCTGTCCGCGATGTGGTTGAGGCTGATCTCGGGCGCAGATTACACGCTCGCCCGCGAGCTCGTGCTCGGCCTCACCGAGGACCTCCTGCCGCAGCGGAGCTTCTGGGAGGTCACCGGCCATCCGGCCCGGCACGGGTTCCGTGAGGCCGCGGCCGCCGCGCTGGCGAGCGAGCCGTCCCCCTCGCCGTTGGCGCGCGTGGTCGAAGCCACCGTGCGGCGCGTCGGCCCTTCGATCACCCCGCGCGAGCCGCGAAGATCCTGACGACGTTGGCGGGGTCGAAGAACACCGCCGGTGACAGCGTCCCCGCGTTGACGCGGCAGAAGTCGTCCATCGCCGGCTGGTTGCCGTGCACCGCCGCCAGGAGCGCTTGCTGCTCGGGCGGCGGCGGCGCGAACGACGCGACCTGGCACGTGAAGTCGTACATCGGCAGGGCGCGCGCGTCGCGCGTCGCCTGGTAGCGGGCCATCGCCACGTCGAACGTGTGCGCGCCCGATCGGAAGGCCGCGAGCCCCTCGGCGAGGAGCTCGGCATCGAGGAAGGCGTCGAGGATCCCCTGCGCGGTGATCGGGTCCTTCACGTAGCCGGCGTCGCCCACGAGCGCCCAGCCCGGGCCGTACGGCTTGCGGAACGCGTTCGGGCTGACGGCGCCGTACACGGGGCCCACGCGCGTCGCGCGCCGGATGCGATCGCGGAACGCGGGCACGTGATCGAAGAGCGCGAGGTAGTGGGCCTCGTGATCGCGCCGGTTCGCCTCGAACTCCGCGAAGGGCCAGCCGCCGACGACCATCGTGAGCCCGTCGTGGGTCTCGGCGGCAGCGAAGCCGCGGACGCCGCGCGCGTACGTCTCGAAGCGGCCGTGCATCGGCAGGTCGCGCCAGTACGCGTAGTACGCGGCCACGAGCTGCGGGCGCTGGTGGTACGCCTCGGGCGCGACGGCGCGCGCGACGACGGAGCTCCGGCCGTCGGCGCCGACGACGACGTGCGCGGTGATCGTCACGGCGGCGCCGTCCTTCGTGTGCCCACGCAGGCCGGTGACGCGATCGCCGTCGCGGAGGAGCTCGTCGACGACGAAGCCCTCGCGGACCTCGGCGCCGGCCTCGCGCGCGGCCTCGACGAGGAGCGCGTCGAGCACGGTGCGCCGCGGGCAGTACGCGACCGGCGCGTCGGCGGTGCCGGGCGCGCCCTCGATCGTGAACGGGCCGAAGTCGAAGGCGTACGTGTGGATCGGCGGGCAACCGGTCGCGACGAGCCGCTCGCGCAAGCCCCAGCGGGCGAGCGCGGCCATGGCCATCGGGTGGAGCACGTGCGTCGAGATGGTGTCGCTCGGGAAGGTCGCGCGATCGACGAGCAGCACCCTGTAGCCCTCGCGCGCGAGGAGCATCGCGGTGGGCGCGCCCGCGCAGCGCGCGCCGACGACGATGACGTCGTGATCGGGCCGGGTCACGACACGCTCCGCGGCGCCGTCGCGATCGCGACGTTGGTGATCGAGGTGGCCTCGAAGGCGCCGTCCGGCGCGCGGAAGCGCTCGAGGACCGGCGCGCTGTCGGCCTCGACGGCGGCGAGGCGACGCTCGCGCTCGTCGTCGGACAGCCCGGCGAGCTCGAAGTTGCCGGCGAGGGCGCTCGGCCGCACCGGGAACGCGGTGTAGCGCTCGGTCAGCGAGCACGTCTCGAGGACGACGTCGGTGAACCCCGTCTCGAGCAGGAGCTCGCGCAGGGCGTCACCGTCGAGGCAGAAGCGACGATCGTTCGACGGGCCGAGGTGACGCTCGGCGACCTGGCCCAGCGCCTCGAACAGCGGCTGGTGCGCGCGCGGCCGCCACGTGCTCACGAGG
>JAIOII010001766.1 GCA_019912685.1 Kofleriaceae bacterium | reverse complement strand
CCCGAGGCCGGGGCCGCCGTGGCGCGCCTCTACAAGCGCCTGCGCGGGCTGCCGAGCCGCTCGCAGGCGGCGGCGCCGTGGTCGCGTGGCAAGGTGACGAAGCGCGAGCTGCAGGAGCTACATCGCGATGTCCGCGACATGTATCGTAAGCTCGGCGAAGAGCACGAGGACTAACAACCCATGGCCCAACCCGGAATCGCGCGCGAGCACCTGACGTCGGTCGGCGACGTGGCCCGCGCCATCGTCGACGAGGTCGGCAAGGCGTTCATCGGCGCGCCGTCGATCACCGAGGCGCTGCTCACGGCGCTCGTCGCGCGCGGCCACGTGCTCATCGAGGGCATCCCCGGCGTCGCCAAGACGACGCTCGTGAAGGCGTTCGCCACCACGCTCGGCATCGGCTACCGCCGCGTCCAGTTCACGCCCGACCTCCTGCCGTCCGACATCACCGGCACGTACATCCTCGACATGCGGACGAACACGTTCGTCCTGCGCGAGGGGCCGGTGTTCACCAACGTGCTCCTCGGCGACGAGATCAACCGCGCGCCGGCCAAGACGCAGTCGGCGCTGCTCGAGGCGATGCAGGAGCACCAGGTCACGATCGAGGGCGAGACCCGCGCCCTCGGCGCGCCGTTCATCGTGCTCGCGACGCAGAACCCGATCGAGCAGGAGGGCACGTACCCGCTGCCCGAGGCGCAGGTCGACCGCTTCCTCATCAAGCTGCGCATGTCGTACCCCGAGAGCGCCGACGAGAAGCGGATGCTCATGACGTACGACCGCCCGCCGCCGCCGGTGCGCGCCGTGGTGACGCCGCAGGACGTCCTGCGCATGCAGGCGCTGGCGCAGGAGGTGTTCGTCGCCGAGGAGCTCTTCGACTACATCCTCGGGCTCACCCAGTACACGCGCAGCCACGCGCGCGTGTACCTCGGCGCGTCGCCGCGCGCGGCGCTCGCGCTCGTGCACGCGACCAAGGGGCTCGCCCTCATCCGCGGCCGCGACTACGTGCTCCCCGACGACGTGCGCCAGCTCGCGTCGCTCGTGCTCTCGCACCGCATCCTCATGACCCCCGACGCCGAGCTCGAGGGCGCCTCGGGCGCGGCCGTGGTCACCGAGGCGCTCAACAAGGTCGGCTACAAGACGCCGCGCCGGTAGGCGCCCCGTGCCCGTGCCCGTGCCCGTGCCCGAAAGCCTCTGTTCGCCATGATCCCGTCGCTGGCGACGCGTGGCAAGCTGGTCCTCACGACCGCCGCGCTGATGATCATCGTCGGCGCGTTCCGCGGCGCGCCGCCGCTGGTCGGCATGGGCGGCGGCGTCCTCGTCGCCCTCCTCGCCGCGTACCTCGCGTTCTTCCCGACGGCGGTGCTCCTCCGCCGCAAGAAGATCGAGCTGTCGTGGTGGGTGCCGCCCGGCGATCAGCCCGGCGGCGCGCTCGCGCCCGAGCGGCCGTTCCAGCTCCACATCGCGTACCGGAACCACGGCAGCCGCACCTTGCGCGTCCTCTCGACCAAGGTGCTCACCGGGCGCGGGCTCGACGTCTCGCCGTGCGTGCCGGCGACGGTCGGCGCCGGGCGCCAGGTCGAGCACACGACCGACGTGCGCCCCGCGGTCGCCGGCTACCAGGTGCTCCACGGCGCCGTGCTCGTGCTCGGCGACCTGCTCAACCTGTTCGAGGTCCACGCCTACTTCCCGAACCCGATCGCGGTGAAGGTCTTCCCGCGGCCGCGCCCGGCGGTGGCGCCCGCGCTCAAGCTCGCCGCCGGCGTCAACAGCGAGCACGTCGGCCAGCACCAGGTGCGGCGGCGCGGGCTGGCCGGCGAGCTGCGCGAGCTGCGCGAGCACGCGCACGGCGATCCGTTCAAGTACATCGCGTGGAAGGCGACGGCGCGGAAGGGCAAGCTCATGGTGCGCGACCTCGAGAACGAGCTCGTCGCCACGCACGTGCTGGTCGCCGACATCGGCGCGACGATGCGCACCGGCGAGCCGGGCCGCACGCCGCTCGACTGGGCGGTCGACGAGCTGGAGCCAGTGGTGGTGGCCGCTGCCCGGGCGCAGCTCGAGCACCGGCCGCGTGTCG
>JAIOII010001765.1 GCA_019912685.1 Kofleriaceae bacterium | reverse complement strand
GCGGCGAGCAGCGCGTCCATCGAAGGGAAGCGATCCTGCGGCGCCGGCGCCAGGCCACGACGCAGGATGCGCCGGATCCGCGCCGGCACCGCGGCTTCGCCGCCCGCCTCGATGCGCTTCGTCTCCTTCGCCGCGCGCAGGGCCTCCAGCGTGGCGCCGGCGAACGGGCGGCGGCCGCACACCGCCTCCCAGGCGGTGACGCAGAAGCTGAACTGATCGCTGAGCGCGTCGAGGCCCGCGGCGCGATGCTGCTCCGGCGACATGTAGCCCGGCGTTCCGACGATCCCTCCGGCGGCGGTGAGCCGCGCGGCGAATCGCAGCGCGCTGGCCGGTGCGTCGCGCTGGGCCACGGCGTCGGGCGCGGACTCGGTCTCGCGGCCGATGTCGTCGTCGTCGTCGTCGTCGTCGGGGTCGGCGGTGTCGGGGTCGGCGGTGTCGGGCGCGGGTCGCGCCAGCCCGAAATCGAGCACCCGGACCCGCCCGTCACGCCCGATCATCACGTTGTCGGGCTTGAAGTCGCGGTGGACCATCCCGGCGGCGTGCGCCGCGGCGAGCCCGCGGCCGGCGGCGAGCAGGACCACCATGGTGTCGCGCCACGGGCGGGTGGTGCGCAGCCAGGCGCGCAGCGACTCGCCGTCGACGAGCTCCATCGCGATGAACACGTCGCCGTCGTGCGTGCCGACGTCGTGGATCGAGATGACGTTGGGGTGCGAGAGCTGGGCGAGCGCCTGGGCTTCGCGCAGGAGCCGCTCGCGCGCCTGGAGCGCGCGCTGGCTCCGGACGCGGACCACCTTCACCGCGACGCCGCGCTCGAGCTCCGGGTCGTGCGCCCGGTAGACGACGCCCATGCCACCGCGCGCGAGCTCCTGCTGGAGCACGTAGCGCCCGACCCGCGTCCCGGAAGGCAGCGGTGGATCGGAGCGGCGGCGTCCACGCCGCGTCCCGTCGACCACGGTGGCGGTCGTGTCGTCGCCGTCAGCGCGCACCTGGACGATAGTACCTCGACGCGCGCCTCGGACTCTGATTCGCGTTCGACTTGACGGCGGTCAAGTCACCGTCGCGGCCGTCGCGAACACTGCTGCGTGCTGTACCCATACCGTTGGCTGTTGTTCCTGGGGGGCGCGGTTGCCGGTGCTGCGTGCGGGTCGTCGAGCCCGCAAGCGCCGGACCCCGACGCCGCCGTCGCCGATGACGCGCACCCCGCCCCCGATGCCGACGTGACGCCGCCGGCGAAGGCGTGTGTCGAGGTGCCCCAGCTGCCGTACACCGGCGGCGAGAAGACGTTCCGCGAGATGTGCGTCGCCTGCCACACGATCGGCGACGGCGCCCACCGCGCGCCCGACCTCCAGGACGTGCACCTGCGTCGCACCCGCCCGTGGATGATGCAGTTGATGATCAACCCCGACACGTGGACGGAGACCGATCCGGACGCGAGGGCGCTCGCCGCGGGCTGGGGCTACGTGATGCCGGACTTCGGCTTCGACGGCCCGACGGGGCGGGCGGTGCTCGACTGGATGCAGTCGGTCAACGCCGTCGGCGTGACGCCGCGCGCGCCGATGACCCTCAGCGACGCGCAGTTCACCGAGGCGAAGCAGATGTACTTCGATCGCTGCGCCGGTTGCCACGGGACCTACCGCGCCGGCGCGACCGGGCCCGACATCGGCACGACCCGCGCGCGGTGGATGGGCACCGACTCGATCGTCGCGACGCTCCACTGGGGCACGCCGCGCGGCATGCCGGCGTGGGGCCACGACGGCCTGCTCGATCCGGCGGAGATCGAGTGCATGGCGGCGTTCCTGCAGCTCGACCCGCCGGAGGCGCCGGCGCGGTCGCTCGCCGAGATCCGGCAGAGCTGGGAGCTGGTGGTGCCGGTCTCCGAGCGGCCGACGGCGCCGGCGCACGCGCGTGACTGGGAGAACTTCTTCGCGGTGATCCTGCGCGATCCCGGCAAGGTGGCGATCCTCGACGGCACCACCAAGGAGGAGGTGGCGCGCATCGACGTCGGCGTCTCCGCGCACATCGTCCGTACGTCGTCGACCGGCCGCTACCTCTACGCGGTCGGCCGCAACGGCGCGGTGACGATGATCGATCTCTGGGCGGCGACGCCGCAGGCGGTCGCGCGGGTCCAGGGCTGCTACGACGCGCGCAGCGTCGAGGGCAGCAAGCTCGCCGGCTGGGAGGATCGCTACGTCATCGAGGGCTGCTACTGGCCGCCGCAGTACGTCGTCTTCGACGGCCTCACCCTCGAGCCCCTGGCACGCAACGACGTGCCGCTGACGACGATCGACGGCGAGGTCCTGCGCGAGGTGCGCACGGCGGCGATCGTCGCCTCGCCCTTCGAGCCGGTCTGGCTCCTGGCGTTCAAGGAATCGGGCTACGTCGGGTTCGTCGACTATGCGCAGGATGGCTTTCCCCTCGTCACCCAGCTGCCCGCGGCGCGCTTCCTCCACGACGGCGGCTGGGACCATGCTCGCCGCTGGTTCCTGGTGGCGGCCAACGCCAGCGATCGGATCATGGTCGTGGACGCGCAGGAGCGGACGATCGACGCCGAGATCGTGACCGGCGACACGCCGCACCCGGGCCGCGGCGCCAACTGGGAGGACCCGGTGTACGGCTGGGTCAACGCGACCACCCACATCGGCGAGGGCAAGCTCACCGTCTACGGCGCCGATCCGATCGGCCGTCCCGAGCACGCCTGGCAGATCGTGCGCGAGATCGCGTTGCCCGCCGCGGGCGGGCTGTTCCTCAAGACGCACCCGAGCTCGCCGTGGGTGTTGATGGACATGCCGCTCGCCAGCGACGCGTCGGACGCCCGGCAGATCTGCGCCTACGCGAAGGCGAGCGGCGTGCTCGACCGCTGCTTCACGCCGTCGGCGGCCGGGCCGGCCGTGCACTTCGAGTTCGATCGCGCCGGCGCCGAGCTGTGGGTGTCGGTCTGGGCCCAGGACGGCGAGATCGTCGTCTACGACGCGGTCACGCTCGAGGAGCGCGCCCGCATCGGCCCCCTCGACACGCCGACCGGCAAGTTCAACGTCCACAACTCCACGCACGACGTCTACTGACCCGTCCGGGCGCCGCGCGCGAGGATTGCCCGCGGCGCCGGCCGGGATCGTCGTATCATGGACCAGGGATGATCGCGCCCGAGGACCACGCTGACGATGGTTCCGAGCGCTTCGTCGTGCTCGACAAGCTGGGCGCGGGCGGCATGGGCGTGGTCTATCGCGTGCGCGATCAGCTCGACGGTCGCGAGGTCGCGCTCAAGACCCTCCAGGGCACGAACGCCCGCGATCTCTACCGCTTCAAGCGCGAGTTCCGCAGCCTCTGCGACCTCATCCACCCGAACCTGTGCGCGCTCCACGAGCTGCACACCGCCGACGGGGACTGGTTCTTCACGATGGAGCTCGTGCACGGCGCCAGCTTCATCGACTGGGTACGACCATCGGCAGCGCCCGGCGCGCCGCGCACCCGCGACCGCATCCGCGCCGACACGGTGCAGGTCGACCGGCTGCGCCCCGCGCTCCTCCAGCTCTGCGACGCCGTTCATGCCCTGCACATCAGCGGCAGGCTGCACCGCGATCTCAAGCCGTCGAACGTGCTCGTCGAGGCGAGCGGTCGGGTGGTCGTCCTCGACTTCGGCCTGGTCACCGAGCTCGAGCCGCAGATCCTCGATCGTACCCACGAGCGCGCGGCGGTCGGCACTCCGGCGTACATGTCCCCCGAGCAAGCCGCCGACTGTCCGCTGACCCCGGCGAGCGACTGGTACTCGGTCGGCGCGATGCTCTACGAGGCGCTCACCGGGCGGCGTCCCTGGGAGGGCTCGGCCGACGAGGTCATGCGTCGCAAGCAGCTCGACCTGCCGCCGCGCCCGCTCGAGCTGGCGCCGTCGTCCCCGCCCGACCTCGACGCCCTGTGCATGGCGCTCCTGGCTCCCGATCCGGACGCCCGCCCCGACGGCCACGCCGTGCTGCGCGCGCTCGACGGTCAGCCGTCGCCGGCCACCACGGCGATCGCGCGGACCAGCAGCGCTGGTCCGTTCGTCGGCCGCAC
>JAIOII010001764.1 GCA_019912685.1 Kofleriaceae bacterium | reverse complement strand
CGCCAGGGTCGCCGCGGCGCAGGCCGGCTACGAGGCGGCGAAGGCGCGCCGCGATCGCGCCGTGGTCGTCTCGCCGGTCGCCGGCATCGTGCTCTCGCGCAAGGTGGACGTCGGCGACACCGCCGCGCCCGGTGCGACGCTGTTCGAGGTCGCCGATCCGGTCGCGACCGAGGTGCGCATCGAGGTCGAGGAGCTCGACGCCCTGCGCGTCGGCCCCGGCATGACCGTCACCATCACGTCGCCGGGCGGCACCCGCGAGCTCGGGCACGGCACGGTGTTCCGCGTCTCGCCGCAGCTCGGCCGCCGCACGATCGGCGCGACCGACGCGCGGCTCCGCGCCGAGTCGCAGGTGCGCAGCGCGTGGGTGCGGTGGACGGAGGAGGGCGGGGCGATCCTGCCGATCGGGCTGCGCGTCGAGGCGAAGGTCGAGCTCCCCGCCCGGCAGGTCGAGGCGCGCGTCCCGCGCGGCGCGGTCAAGGTCGACGACGGCCAGGCCAAGGTCGAGGTCCCCGGCTGGAACGTCTTCGCCGACGAGCGGCCCGTCGAGCTCGGCATCTCCGACGGCGACTGGGTCGAGATCAAGGGCGTGCCGTCGGGCACGCGCGTCGTGAGGGCGCCCTAGGAGCCGACGATGTCCACGCATCCTGGCATCACCACGTTCGTCCCCGGCATGACCGGGGACGCCGCGGCGCCTCTGTCGCGCCGCCGCCGGATCCTGCGCGACGCGTCGATCGGCGCGGCGCAGCGGCGCCACTTCCTCCTGTTCGACGTCCTGCCGCTCGCCGGCGCGGTCGCGGCGGTGCCGCTCCTCTGGCACCTCGGGCTCACCTGGATCGGCGTCTCGCTCTTCGCCGCGATGTGGGTGCTCAACCTGATCGGCATCGAGGTCGGCTATCACCGCCTCTTCTCGCACGGCGCGTTCGTCGCGTCGGCGCCGGTCAGGGCGGCGCTCGTCGTCCTCGGCTCGATGGGCGCGCAGGGGCCCGTCGTGTCGTGGGCGTCGAACCACCGCCACCATCACCAGCACTCCGACACCCCCGAGGACACGCACTCGCCGCATGGCCGCGGCGAGGGCCGCTGGCGCGCGTTCTGGCACGCGCACCTCCTCTGGAAGTGGTCGTATCCGTACCCGAGCCCGAGCCACTACACGCCCGCGCTGCTCCGCGATCCCGTCGTCATCAGGACCAGCCGCCGCTACACGACGTGGATCGTCCTCGGCCTCGTCGTGCCGGCCGCGCTCGGCGGCCTGCTCGCGTGGTCGTGGCGCGGCGCGCTCGAGGGCCTGCTCACCGGCGGCGTCCTGCGCCTCGTCCTCGGCCAGCACGCCACGTGGTGCATCAACTCGCTGTGCCACCTCGTCGGATCGCGGCCGTTCCGCACCGGCGACCTCTCGACGGACAACGCGTGGCTCGCGCTGCCGACGCTCGGCGGCTCCTGGCACAACACCCACCACGCCTTCCCGACCACCGCGTCGAACCAGCTCGCGTGGTGGCAGCTCGATCCCTGCTACTGGGTCATCGCCGCCCTCGCGCGCGCCGGCCTCGTCACCGACGTCAAGGTCCCGACCGCGGCGCAGGTGCGCGCGAAGCGCGCC
>JAIOII010001763.1 GCA_019912685.1 Kofleriaceae bacterium | reverse complement strand
GTCGGCGGGCTGCGCCACGGCGCCGCCGCCGCCGGCGGCGATGGCCAGCGCGACGACCCCCGCCGCGACGCGCGCTCTCATAGGACGCCCCAGCGTACCAGCGCGGCGCGCACCGCGCCGGCCTCGGCAGCGATTGCCACATCGTCCCCGTCCTCCGGCCGCTCCCGCGCCGCCGCGCCGAACCAGATCGCGCGCATCCCGACCGCGCGCGCACCGTCGATGTCGGCGGTGCGCGAGTCGCCGACGTGCACCACCTCGGCCGGGGTGACCCCGAGCGCGCGCGCCGCGTGCTCGAAGATCGCGCGCTCGGGCTTGGCCACGCCGAGCCTGCCGGAGTCGACGATCACGCGGAACGGCGCCCGCCAGCCGATCTCGTCGATGAGCTCGGCGAGCTTGCCCTCGGAGTTGGAGAGGATGCCGACCGGCACCCCGCGCGCCGTGAGCTCGGCGGCGAGCTCGAACATGCCCGGGATCGGTCGCCGCCAGAGGTTCTTCGCCGGCTGCTCGTCCCAGAGCCACGCGGCGAGCTCCACGGCGCGCGCGTCGGCGACGCCGGCGCCCTCGAGCAGCGTGCGCATGAAGATCTGCCACGGCGCCTCGTGGCCGGCATCCTTCACGGTCTGCTCGTAGCGGCGCCACGCAGGCGGCTGCGCGCCGTCGAGCGTCGCGGCGTCGACGCGAAGGCCGCGCTCGGCGAGGCGGCGCGACAGCATCGCGGTGTCGAGCTCGACCAGGGTCTGCCCCGCGTCGAACGTCACCGCCCGGGCGCGCGCCGTCATCCGTCGTCGCGATCGCGGCGGCCGTCGTCGCCGCCGCCGCCCCCACCGCCGGTGGGGCGCAGCGCGCGCGCCATCATGCCGAGCCCGCCCGCGACGAGCACGAGCATCACGAGCGCGTTGAACAGCGACGTGCGCCGCCAGTGGATCTGCATGTTGGAGATGATGCCGGCGACGAGGATGACGAGGCCGATGCCCGCGAGCAGCCAGCCTACCTTCGAGCTGCCGTTCCAGAACAGCACGCCGACGCCGGCAAGGAGTGGCACGAGCGTGAGCCCGAAGCTCGACTCGTTGCCCATGCCCCAGCGCCAGTAGCCGCCGTGCACGTCGATCTGCTGGAAGAGGAGGTAGAGGCCGGCAGAGAACATGGCCAGCCCGACGAGGAACAGGCCGGTGCCGCCTTGCGTACCCCCGGCGTTGCGGAGCTCCATGCCCCGAACGTAGCAGGAGTCAGAGCAGCTTGATCGAGCGCATGAACGCGACCAGCCCGGTGACGATGACCACGACGAGGCCCCAGAAGACGAAGTAGCCGTACTCGAAATCGAGCTCGGGGATCCACTTGAAGTTCATGCCCCAGACGCCGCAGAGGAACGTCAAGGGCAGGAAGATGAAGCTGACGATGGTGAGCTTGCCCATGACCTGGTTGGTCTGGTGCGCCACCATGGACATGTAGTTGTTGAGCGCGCCCGAGAGGATGTCGCGATCGACGAGCACGTCCTGGAGCACGCGCTCGACGGTGCCGACCATGTTGCCGAGGAACGGCTGCGTGGCCTCGCTGACGAAGGGCGACTTCCGCGTCGAGAGCTCGGTCAAGACCGCGCGCGCGGGCAGGACGACCTTGCGCAGGTGGAGCAGGTCCGAGCCGAGCTCGGACGCCTCCGCGAAGATCTTCTCGTCGACGTCGCCGATGAGCGTCCGCTGCACCTCCTCGACGCGCTCCTCGAAGGCCTTGTGGACGGCGAGGTAGTTGTCGAGCAGGTGATCCCAGAGCTCGTAGAGCATGAAGCTCGGGCTCTGGGCGAAGCGGACGAAGTCGGCGTGGTAGCTCTTGCGCACGGTCTCGAGGAACACGGCCTGACCGCGGTGGAGCGTCAGCAGGAACTGCGCGCCCATGATCGCGTCGACGCGCTCGAGGTCGAACTTGTGGCCGGACACGCGGCAGCCCGACATCACGAGGTGGATGTAGTCGTCGTAGCGGGCGATCTGCGTCGCCGGCTCGCGCGTGAGCGCGTCCTCGATGATCTCGGGCGCGATGAGCCCGAGCTCGGTGAGGAGCTTGCGGGCCTCGTCGACGCGCGCGACGTCGATGTCGATCCAGCAGAACTTCCCGTCCTCCATCGCCGCCTTGGCCTCGGCGATCGGGATGATCGGGTCGGTCTTGTTCTTGAAGTCGAACGCGACAACCCAGGAGAGCGGATCGGCCTCGGACATCGAGCCGATTCTACCCTCGGGTCCGGCCTACTTCATGCGCTTGGTCAGGTCCTTCACGACCTTGGTCGGCGCGCCGGCCTTCACGTCCACGGTGAAGGTCTCGGTGATCTTGTGCTCGCGGTTGACGAGCGTGATCTTGTGCGGGCCGGGCGCGAGCCTGAGCTCGCGCTGCGGGGTCTTGAGGCGCGTCGGCTTGCCGTCGACGAAGATGTCGCACGGCGGCTTCGAGCCGATCATCAACATGCCGCCCTTCCCGCCCGACGGCGCCTTCCTCGCCGGTTCGGCCTTCGCCACGCGCGCCGAGGCCGCGGTCGCGGTCGCGGTCGTCGAGCCGACGCCGGAACCGGCGCCGGCGCCGCCGTCG
>JAIOII010001762.1 GCA_019912685.1 Kofleriaceae bacterium | reverse complement strand
CCGGCCGCCGAGCTCACCCGGCAGGCGCTCGGCAAGCGCAACGAGCTGGTCGCGCTGCGCGAGGCGCGCATGGCGGTCGAGCAGCAGCGCAAGGCGGCGAGGATCGACCGCCTGCCCAAGCTCACCGTCTTCGCCCAGGGCGTCTACGACAACCCCAACCAGCGCATCTTCCCCGCCGAGGACAAGTTCAACTTCACGTGGGCGGCCGGCGCGTCGGTCTCGTGGACGCTGAACGACTACCTGCACGCGGGGCCGAACGACGTGAAGTGGGACGCCGAGCTCCGCCAGGTCGACGCCGACATGCAGAGCCTGGAGCTCGGCGTGCGCGCCCAGGTGACCGCGGCGCGGCAGGCGGTCGTGCTCGCCGACCGCGCGTACGCGGCGACGCGTCGCGGCCTCGCCGCAGCCGAGGAGAGCTACCGCGTCCGCCAGGAGCTGCTCGCCGCCGAGCGGGCGACGGCGATCGAGCTCGTCGATGCCGAGACCGAGCTCACCCGCGCCCGCATCGCTGCCATCGACGCGCTGATCGATCGCCGGATCGCCCGCGCGCGCCTCGCGAACGTCATCGGAGTGGATCAATGAACCAGCAGTCGACTCGTCTCGTGCTCCTCGCCGGCCTCGCCGGCCTCGCGGGTCTCGCGACCCTGACCGCGTGCAGCCGCTCCGACGCGAAGAGCACCGACGCCAAGGACGTCGAGCCCGTCGTCAAGCTCGCGCTGCACCAGGTGGCGGCGATGCCCGCGCCCGACCGGCTCACGCTCACCGGCACGGTGATGGCGAAGGAGTCGTCCGACGTCACGGCGACGGTCCAGGGCAAGGTGCTCGCGGTCATGGTCGATCGCGGCGCCCGCGTGAAGTTCGGCGATCCGCTGCTCCGCCTCGACGCCTCGAACGCGGCGCTGTCGGCGCAGTCGATCCGCGCGCAGCTCGGCGCCGCCGAGGCGCAGGAGAAGCTGGCCAACGACGAGTGCAAGCGCTCGCAGCAGCTGCTCGACAAGGGCGCGATCACGCGCTCGCAGTACGAGCGGGAGATGACGAGCTGCACCGCGGCGGCCAAGAACGTCGCCGCGACCCGCGCGCAGCTCCAGCTCGCGTCGAAGTCGATCGCCGACGGCATCGTGCGCGCCCCGTTCGAGGGCGTGATCACGAACCGCATGATCTCGCCCGGCGAGTGGGTCGGCCCCGGCATCCCGCTGGTCACGCTGGTCGACGACGATCCGCTCCACGTCGACCTGAGCGTGCCCGAGGCGTGGGTGCCGCGCGTGAAGGTCGGCCAGGACGTCGCGGTCGAGGCGATCGCGTATCCCGGCCAGCGCTTCACCGCGAAGATCGCGAAGCTCGGCTCCGAGATCGGCCGCATGAACCGCGCGCTCATCGCCGAGGCCGAGCTCCAGGCGGGCACGCCGCTCGTCCCGGGCATGTTCGCCGAGGCGTCGATCACGCTGGGCACGTCGCCGATGCCGGTGGTGCCGAGGTCGGCGGTCGTCCGCCGCGGCAACACGTGGCGGCTGTTCGCCGTGAACAAGGGGCACCTCGAGGAGCGCGTGGTGCAGCTCGGCCCCGAGCTGTCCGGCGACGTCGTCGCCATCGCGCGCGGCGTCGCGGCGGGCGAGCAGGTCGCGACGAAGATCGACGAGCAGGTCGTCGACGGCGTGAAGGTCGAGTAACGGCGCCGAACCGGAAGGACCCACCATGCACTGGCTCAGTCAGCTCACCGTCCGCCGGCCGGTCCTCTCGGCCGTGATCATGCTGACGATCGTCGTCGTCGGCATCGTCGGCTACCGCTCGCTCGGCGTCGACAAGTTCCCCAAGGTCGACTTCCCGCTGGTCACGATCACCACCGTGTACCCGGGCGCCGCCCCGACCTCGGTCGAGACCGACGTCACCGACAAGATCGAGGCGGCGGTCAACACCGTCGGCGGCGTCGAGACCCTGTCGTCGGTGTCGACCGAGGGCGCGTCGCTCGTCATCGTGCAGTTCGCGCTCGAGAAGGACGCCAACGTCGCCGCCCAGGAGGTGCGCGACCGCATCGCGACGATCCGCGACTTGCCGACGAGCGCGCAGACCCCGATCATCCAGCGCGCCGACCCCGACGCCGCGCCCGTGCTCGTGCTCGCCGTCCGCGGCGACGCCAGCGTGCGCGAGCTCACCCGCGTCGCCGAGGACATCGTCAAGCGCCGGCTCGAGACGATCGACGGCGTCGGTCTCGTCCGCGTCATCGGCGGCCGCAAGCGCCGCGTCGAGGTCGCCGTCGACCCGATCCGCCTGCAGGCGGCGGGGGTCTCGGCGCTCGAGGTCTACCGCGCGATCAACGTGTCGAACGTGAGCGTGCCCGGCGGCCGCCTCGAGCGCGGCCCGGAGACCGCGACCATGCGCATCGAAGGCCGCGTCGCCTCGCCCGATCAGATCGGCGAGATCGTCGTGCGCCAGAAGGGCGAGCACCCGATCAAGGTGCGCGACGTCGCGACCGTGCTCGACACCGAGGTCGACGCCGAGTCGGCGACCGTGCGCGACGGCATCGCGTCGGTCGGCCTCGCCATCCGCAAGCAGTCGGGGTCGAACACCGTCGAGGTCGTCGATCGCGCCAAGGCCGCGGTCGCGTCGATCGCGAGCGAGCTGCCCGAGGGCATCCACCTCGACGTCGTGCGCGACAACTCGGAGGTGATCCGGACGTCGGCGTCGCAGGTGACCGAGCACCTCGTGCTCGGCGCGATCTTCGCCGCGCTCGTCGTCCTTCTGTTCCTCGGGTCGGTGCGGTCGACGATCATCGCGGCGATCGCGATCCCGATCTCGATCGTCGGCACCTTCGCGCTGATGATGGTCGCCGGCTTCACGCTCAACATGATGACGCTGCTCGCGCTCGCGCTCGCGGTCGGCATCGTGATCGACGACGCGATCGTCGTCCTCGAGAACATCCACCGCCACATCGTCGAGAAGGGCGAGAAGCCGTTCCCCGCGGCGGTGAAGGCGACCAAGGAGATCGGCTCGGCGGTCATGGCGACCACCCTGTCGCTCCTCGCCGTGTTCCTCCCGGTGGCGTTCATGGGCGGCATCGTCGGCCGCTTCCTGCGCAGCTTCGGGCTCACGATGGCCTTCGCGATCGCGGTCTCGATGCTCGTCTCGTTCGCGCTGACGCCGATGATGGCGGCGCGGCTCCTGCCGATGCCGCCGCCGCCGGGCCAGGGCCACAGGAAGTCGTTCCTCGAGCGCGGCATCGATCGCCTGTACGGCCCGGTCGAGCGCGGGTACCACCGCGTGCTGAAGTTCCTCCTCCGCCGCCGCTGGATGGTCGTGGTCGCCTCGGTCGTGGTGCTGCTCTCGGTCGGCGTGCTCGGCCCGCGCGCCGGCTTCGGCTTCCTCCCCGAGAACGACGAGGCGCAGTTCGAGATCTACCTCCGCACCAGGGAGGGCACGAGCCTCGACGCGACCACGGTGCTCGCCGAGCGGCTCGCGCGCAACACGCGCAAGATCCCGGAGGTCACGCACACCCTGGTCAACGTCGCCGACAACGACCAGAAGATCCAGAACGTCGCCAGCGTCTACGTGCGCCTCTCCGACCCGGGTAACCGCTCGCGCACGCAGAACGAGATCATGGACGACGTGCGCAAGCACGTGCTCGTCGACCTGCCCGAGGGCACGCGCGTCGCCGCCCAGCTGGTCAACGACTTCTCGCTCGGCGCCCAGCAGAACGCGATGGTGATGTACCTGCTCTCGGGGCCCGATCTCGACCGCCTCACGCTCTACGCCAACCGCATCGTCGAGCGCATGAAGCAGGTGCCGGGCGTCGTCGATCTCGACTCGAGCGTGCCCGAGCCGCTGCCCGAGCAGACGCTCACGCCCGATCTCGACCGCGCCGCCGCGCTCGGCGTCGACCCGGCTGACATCACGTCGAGCCTGGCGCTCATGATGGGCGGCCTCGAGGGCTCGACATACGAGGAGCGCGGGAGCCAGTACAGCGTGTTCCTGCGCGCCAGCGAGCGGTTCCGCTGGGACCCGTCGCTGCTCGGCATCATCACGGTGCCGTCACGCACGCTCGGTCAGGTGCCGCTGTCGGACGTGGTGACCGCGAAGGACGGCACCGGCCCGTCGGTGGTGAACCGGACGTACCGCGCCAAGAGCATCGTCATCACGATGAACGTCGCGCCCGGCTACAGCCAGGGCACGATCTCCGCCGAGCTGGAGCAGGCGATCGCGGCGCAGAAGCTGCCGCCCGGGTACCACGCGATCCCGTGGGGCCAGACCCGGGAGATGAACCGCACGGCCTCGGCCTTCGGCTTCGCCTTCCTCATGTCGTTCCTCTTCATGTACCTCGTGCTCGCGGCGCAGTTCGAGTCGTGGCTGCACCCGTTCACCATCATGCTGACCCTGCCGCTCACGTTGCCCTTCGCGCTCCTCTCGATCATCGCGAGCGGTAACTCGCTCGACATCTTCTCGATGCTCGGCCTGCTCGTCCTCTTCGGCATGGTGAAGAAGAACGGCATCCTGCAGATCGATCACGCCAACCAGCTGCGCGCCAGGGGCATGGCCCGCGACGAGGCGATCCTGCAGGCGGCGACCGACCGGCTGCGGCCGATCCTCATGACGACGTTCGCGTTCGTCGCCGGCATGGTGCCGCTGATCACGAGCGACGGCATCGGCGCCGGCTTCTCGCAGGCGATCGCCGGCGTCGTCGTCGGCGGCCAGACGCTGTCGCTCGCCCTCACCCTCGTCGCGATCCCGGTCTTCTACTCGCTGTTCGACAGCCTCGCGTCGATCGTCATGCCGATCGTCCGCAAGCTGCTCGGGCGCTCGAAGCCGATCGATCGCGGCGAGGCCGAGGTCGGCGCGCACGGCCTCGAGCCCGGCCCGATCACCACCTGAGGCCGAGGCCCAGGCCGGCGCCGACGAAGTCCTCGCCGGCGGTCGAGCCGCCGGCGCCGAGCGTCAGCTCGGGGAGGAACTTCGGCGAGACCGCGACCGGGAAGGCGAGCTCGGCCTTCCAGCCGAGGCCGAGGTTGCCGCTCATGTCGAGCGTGCCGCCGGCGCCGAGGCGCAGGTCGACGTGGCGGAGGATCGCCAGGCGCGCCAGGGTGAGCATGAGCTGGACGAGGTTCGACTGCTCGCCGCGCGCGTCGAAGCGGGTCTCGAGGCCGGCGGCGAGGCTACGCAGCGGGCCGCCGCCGAGGCCGCGCTCGAAGCCGAGCGCGACGGACGCGTAGTCGCCGTCGTTCGCGCCGACGCCGAGGCCGGCCGACAGCGACAGGCGCGGCACGACGCGGTGGCGGACGTCGTAGCGGACGCTGGCGGTGGAAGCGTTGATGCTGAGGAGCTCGTAGTCGTTCTCGACGTCGGACGAGCCGGCGAAGGACACGCCGTAGCTGTCGCCGCCGGAGCCGGCCGCCGAACCGAGCACGCTCCCGAACGTGCGGCCGCCGACGGGGATCGACGCGGTGTAGTCGGCGGTGACGATGACGTTGCCGGCGGCGGGCGTGACGCCGGCCGGCAGCTCGACGGGCACCGGCACCGTGTCGGTCGGCATGCCCTCGGCGCGCGGGATCTCGTCGATCGCGACGAACGCCGTCCACGGCGAGAGCAGCGCGTGCTCGAGCGCGACGCCGGTGACGTCGTCGATGATCGCCTTGCGCGCCGCGTGATCGGCGCTGGCGAAGCGGTCGAGCTGCTCGCCCATTCGCGTGCGCGCCCACAGGCGCGCCAGCACGTCGCCGTCGCCGCCGCGCGCCGGCAGGTCGACGGGGATCGCGAGCTCGAGGGTGCGGCCGGCGGCCTTGCCGGTGATCTTGATCGTGCCGCGGCCGCCGCGGCCGTAGCGGGCGGCGACGACGAGCGGCTGGCCGGCGAAGAGGTCGGCGAGGTCGGACGGCGTCGGGTCGCGGACGTCGAGCCCGCCCCAGTCGACGCGGAGGTCGTGGAGGAGCGGCGCGTCGAGGCGGGCGTAGAACGTCTCGATCTGCGGCTCGGGCGCCTCGTCGAGCAAGAGGTACTGCGCGACGCCCTTGCCGCTGCGCGCCAGGCCGTCGAGCAGGTGGCGGTTCACCGACGAGCCGACGCCGAACGAGAACAGGTGCGTGCGCCGGTCGAGGTGCTTCGTCACCGCGGCGAAGATCTCGGCCTCGTTGCCGATGTAGCCGTCGGTCATGAACACGACGTAGCGGTCGCGGCCATCGGCGGGCGGGCTCGACAGCGCCGCGACGATGCCGCCGAGCATCTCGGTGCCGCCGCCGGCGGCGACGCCGTTCACGTACGAGAGTCCGGCGCGCACGTTGTCGCGCGTGGCCGGCATGGCGCGGCCCTCGGCGAAGCCGGCGACCGACGTCGAGAAGTTCATGATGCGGAACGTGTCCTCGGGGCGCAGGTGGTCGAGCGCGTAGCGCATGCCGCGCTTGGCGAGCGCGAGCGGCTCGCCCGACATCGAGCCCGACGTGTCGACGACGAACACCAGCTCGCGCGGCGGCGCCTTGCCGGCGTCGACGGGCGGCGGCTGCACCACGAGCGCGAGGTGGCCGTGGCCGGCGCCCTTGTGCGCGAGCGCGGCGAGGGTGGGCGAGGCGACCGTGACGCGCCAGCGCAGGACGAAGTCGCGGTCCGCGACCATGTCGCCGGCGGCGAGCCCGACCTGGTAGTGATCGGCGGTGAGCTGCTTCGTGACGATGCGGTGGGTCGGGCTCTCGATCGCCGCGATCGGCAGGCCGGCGTCGACGTCGAGCGCGAGGGTGACGGCGTTGCCGGTGAGGACGCCGGGCGGGGCGGCCTCGGGCGAGATGCGCGACGCGTCGGGGACGCGATCGGTGTCGGGCTGGACGCCGGTGCCGCTCGCCCCGTCGAGCGGCGCGCCCGGGTTGTAGCGCGGGCCCACCACCGTCGGGAGCGCCAGCTCGTAGACCTCGCCGTCGGGATCGAGCAGCACGTCGTACGTGAGCGCGACGTCGATCGACTCGCCCGGCATGACGTTGGCCACCGACTGCGTGAAGATGTTCGGCCGCTCCTGCTCGAGGAGCGCGGCGGTCTTGCCCTCGCGTTTCGCGCCCTCGTACGCGGCGCGCGCCTCGTCGCGCTTCTTGATCTGCGCGCGGATGACGCGCGGACCGATGCGCATGGTCATGGCGCCGACGGCGCCGTCCTCGTGCAGCGGGAACACGTAGACCAGCTCGATCGGCTTGTCGGCCGGGTTGGAGAAGGTCTGCGTGACCTGGACCTGGGCGATCGGCCCGCGCACGTCGACGCGCATCGCGCTCGACACGAGCGGGAGCTCGGTGCGCGCATCGCCGTCGACGGCGAGCAGCATGGGCCGCCGCTCGTCGTCGGCGGCGGCGGCATGAGCGGTGGACAGACGCGTGGCGAGCGCCAGCGCCACGGACAGGGCGAGCGCGACCCAGGCCGGGACGCGAGGAGTGGGGCAGCGAGCGAAGCGAGGATCGGGGCAGCGCCCACGACGAAGCGGCCCGAGCGCGGAGCGCGAGCAGGCCGGTGACGATGACCGGGGCATGGAAACCTCCTGCCGGGCACAAACGGCAGGGCTTGGGTCAGGGTCTCTGACAGGCGCTGGCAGGTTGCTGGCCCGCGACAGGTCGCGGGCACGAGGCCTCGGGCCTCGGGCTTCGGGCCTCGGGAAGAAGGCGTCAGGCGTCGGGCCGTGCGTCGAGCGAGAGCTCGAGCAGCTCGGACGGTCGCGCCGGGTCGTCGGCGTCGATCGCGGCGAAGATGCGATCGGGCGTGGGTCCGGCCGCGATCCCCTCGATCTTCGCGACGAGCAGGTCGCCGCGCTCGTCGAGCACGCGCATCCAGCGAGCGTCGTCGGCGGTGAGGTGGCCGATGACGCTGCCGGCGACCGCGCCGTCGTCGTAGGCGCTCGTCGTCGCCTCGGCCGTCGCGGCGAAGGCGATCGTCCGGTCGCGCAGGAGCGCGAGCTCGGTCAGGTGGAGGGCGGCGCCGTCGAGGTCGCCGAGCTCGACGATCCGGGCGCGGGTCGGACGGGTCGGCGGGTAACCCGGGTCGTCGATCAGGTTCATGAAGTCACCCGTCGACAGCGAGAGGAGCGCGTCCGGCGTCGCGCGCCCGTCGGGGCCGACGTCGCCGCCGCGGTTCGCGAACATGACGATCGGGCCGGTGGCGAGCGCGCCCTCGATGTTGAGCACGCCGCCGCCCAGCTCGGGCACGCGCAGCGCGTCGTAGAGGCGCGGGCGCGCGTCGAGCCGGACCTCGTCGCCGGCGATCGAGCCGGTGATCGACAGGACCTGGCGCCGCACCTCGAGCCCGCTGTCCGAGCCGAACGCGTAGAGGCGCTGCGTGATCGCCAGCATGCACTCGAGGTCGAGCTTGTCCGCCTTGTTGCCGCGGCCGGTGTCGAACTGACGGCTTCCACCCGGGGCGTGCGGCAGCGTGATCGGATCGGTGAGGCCGGTCGCGGGATCGACGAGGCCGAGGAAGCTCGCGTCGTCGGAGATGACCGCGAGACGGTCGCGCCACCAGCAGAGCCCGCTGGCGGCGCGCACGTGCGCCGGTCGGTCCAGCGCCGCGTCGGCGCCGCCGGCGTAGCGGAGTGCGACACGGCGCACGACACGGGCGATCGATCGCGGGTCCTCCACGGACCGCATGGTACGCTGGTCCGGATGTCGTCGCGCTACGTGGTCGCCGCCGCGATCGTCTCGATCCTCGGCACCACGGCCGCCGGCGCCGCCGCTCAGGTGTCGGTCCGCGCCGACGACACGCTCGACTACGTCGTCGTCGATCCGGCGCCGCCGACGTTCCACGCCGGCCCCGATCTGCTCTACCTGAACCGCTGCGCCGACGGCTGCACCGCCACGGCGGGCCGCGACGACGCGGTCGCCGATCGGTCGTCGATCCTCGGCCGCGACGGGGTGCCCGCGAGCGTGAGCCTCGCGCCGTTCATGTGGGACCAGGCGACGTGGGACGGCGTCGTCGCGTGCGTCCGCGCGACCTACGCGATCTACGGCGTCGAGGTCGTGACCGAGCCGCCGGCCGGCGCGCACGTCGAGGTCATGGTCGCCGGCACCGCCGCCGCCCTCGGCCTGGCCGGCAACACGCTCGGCATCGCGCCGCTGGCCAACGACTGCTCGCCCTTGCCGAGCGCGGTCGCGTACGCGTTCGCCAACGCGCACCTCTCGGGACCCGAGCTCGTCAACGAGCTGTGCGCGACCGTCGCGCACGAGGCCGGCCACATCTACGGCCTCGATCACGAGTTCGAGTGCAAGGACCCGATGACGTACCTCACCGGGTGCGGCATCAAGGTCTTCATCAACCGCACCGTCGCGTGCGGCGAGTTCGACGCGCCGCGCTCGTGCAAGTGCAGCGAGCGGCAGTCGTCCCATCGCAAGCTCTACGACGTGCTCGGTCCAGGCACGCCGCCCGGGCCGCCGCCGATCACGGTGCGCAGCCCCACGCCCGGCGCCACGGTGAGCCCGACGTTCTCGGTGTTCGTCGAGGTCGGTGGCCGCCCGGCCACGACCGTCGAGCTGTGGATCAACGGCACGCAGGTCGGCGCGGTGCCGGGCAAGCTCTCCGACTCGCCGTACGAGCTCGTGACGCCGGCCTCGCTCTTCGACGGCGTCCTCGACCTCGAGGTGCGCGTCTACGACGACCTCGGCACGCTCGGTACGGCGGAGCTCACCGTGCAGAAGGGCGCCGCGTGCGTGAACGCCGACGCGTGCCCGGCGGGCTACAGCTGCGACGCCGGCCGCTGCCTCGCGGTCCCCGGCGAGACGCCGATCGGCGATCCGTGCACGCGGCAGGACGAGTGCACCACCAAGGCATGCGTCTCACGAGGTGGTGACGCGGTCTGCACCCAGCCCTGCTGGCAGGGCACCGGCAGTTGCCCCGGCGGCATGGCCTGCATCCAGGCCGACGACGAACGCTTCGCGTGCTTCGTCCCCGACGAGGGCGGCTGCTGCAGCGCCAGCTCCGACCCGCGCGCGCCGCTCGCGCTGATCGGGCTCGTCGGGATGCTCCTCC
>JAIOII010001761.1 GCA_019912685.1 Kofleriaceae bacterium | reverse complement strand
ACGCCGGCCTGTTCGCGCCGCTCGCCGACGTCGCGGCGTTCGCGCGCGCCATGGCCGGCGCGCCGCACCACGGCGCGGGCCGCATCGACGCCGCGGTGGCGGAGACGTGCTTCGCGTCGTCGGCGGCGCCGGGGACGTCGTGGCGCCTCGGCTGGGATACGCCCTCGCACGCGCCCGGCGTCTCGCACGCGGGCGACGCGTGGCCGCGCGAGCACGCCGCGGGACACCTCGGCTTCACCGGCACGTCCCTGTGGCTCGACTGGGCGCGCGGGCGCTGGGCCGTGCTCCTCACCAACCGCGTGCACCCGTCGCGCGCGCGTCCCGAGGCCGCGCTCATCAAGGACGTGCGCCGCGCCTTCGGCGACCTGGCGTGGGCGCTCTGCGAGCGCGGTCTTTGATTCCCGAGCGGACGGGGTATGATCGGCGCATGGTGATGGCGCGCACCGAGCTCGATCGTCGCATCGCGGCGGCCGTCGACGCTCGGCGACAGCTGCGCCGAGCGTCCGTCGCGCTCGGTCAGCTGGGCCAGCAGCTCCTCGCCTCCCGCCGCGCTGATGCCGCCCATCGACCTGACCGATCCGATCGCGCTCTTGCTCGCAAGCCATGAGGCGCTGGGCGCGGCGGGGCTGACGGCCGCGACCTACGGTGGCCTGGCGCTCGCGGTCTATGGCGTCCCGAGGGAGACCAGGGACGCGGATCTCGCGGTCGTCGGCTTCGACCTCGAGACGGCCCTGACGGCGTTCCGGACGGCGGGGCACGATGTCACGCCGGTCTTCGACGCCATCACGTTCGGCGGGCTCCGCATCAGCCGCATGGCGATCACCGGCGGCGGCGAGCTCAACACGGTCGACCTGGTGACACCGCGCTCCGAGCGCCTGGGGACCGCGCTCATGTCGCGCGCCTTGAGCGGAACGCTGCTCGACCGCACCGTGCTCGTCGTGAGCCCGGAAGACTTCGTGCTGCTCAAGCTGCTCTCGACGCGAGACCGCGATCTGGAGGACGCCGCGAGCGTGGTGTCGGCGCTCGGGACGTTGCTGGATCGCGGCCTGATCGACGCCGAGGTCGCGCTCCTCGCCGGCGAGATCGGCGATCACGACGTGCGAGCGCGGGCGCAGCGTCTGCCGCGGTGATCAGCTCGTCCTTCGACTCGCGCTCGCGGGCGCTCGCGCTCGCTCAGGATGAACGGGTACGGGCCGCGCGGAACGAGCGCAGCATGTCGGGCGTGATCGAGTACATCTGCCCGCACGCGTCGCAGCGGACCTCGAGCGGATCGCCGCCGAGCATCTTGTCGACCTCCTCGGAGGGGAGCGTGAGGATGCTCGTCATGACGCGCACCTCGCTGCACGTGCAGCCGAACCGCAGGGGCGACGTCGCGAGCTCGGCGTGCTCGAACGGCTCGAAGACGACCCTGGCCAGCTCCGCCGCGGTGCGACCGCGCCCCTCGAGCAGGTTTGCGATCGGCTCGAGGTTGCCGAGGTGATCGGTCATGGCCGCGATCACCTCCTTGGTCGCCTCGGGCAGGAGCTGGACGACGTAGCCGCCCACCGCGCGCACGCCGCCGGGGCCGGGTAGCGCGGTGACCGCGATCATCGAGACGATCTGCTCCGACTGCTTCATGTACTGCATGAGCGCCGTCGAGATGTCGTCGCCGTCGGCGACCGCGACCACGCCCTGGTGCAGGGAGCCGTTGAGCAGCGTGTAGTTGACCTGCAGGAGGTGAGCGCCGTCGGTCGCGACCGGCGCGTCTTCGCCGGGGTTGACGAGGCCGCGGTTGAGGCCGTCGGGGAGCGCGTCGGCGACGAGCGAGCGGCCGCGCCGGTCGCGCCACACCATCTGCACGCGCCGCGTCGGCTGCGTCGTCTCGCGTACGAGCACCGCCGCGGTCAAGAGCTCGGCGAGCCGCAGGCCGAGGTCGTCGCCCGTCGCCTGCGCCGCGAGGGCGCCGCGCGCCGTGTCGGTCGTGACCGCGGCGATGAGGCGGAACGCGCCGTCCATGGTCATGAGGCGGACGACCTGGTCGCGAGAAGTGCTCATTCGTGCGCACCTTGCGATGGATCGCAGGCGAGGGCAAGGTGCGCGCGTGCGCCTCTTCCCCGATCGCGGTCCGTGGCGGCACCGCGACTTCCGACGCCTCTGGGGCGCGATGGCGGTCAGCGCGATCGGCGCGCGGATCACGCGTACGGCGCTGCCGGTCATCGCGGTCGGCGCGCTCGCCGCGTCGGCGACCGAGGCCGCGATCATCGGCGCGCTCGCGTGGGGCCCCGGCGCGCTCGTCGGGCTGTTCGCGGGCGGCTGGATCGATCGGCGCGACAAGCGCGCGCTGCTCGTGGGCGCCGACCTCGTGCGGCTCGCGCTCGTGCTCACCGTCCCGCTCGCGTGGTGGATGGACACGCTGACGCTGGTGCACGTCGGCGTCGTCGCGGCGGGCGTCGGTGCCGCGTCGTCGCTCTTCCAGATCACCGACAACACGTACCTGCCCGAGCTGGTCGGGCGCGACGACCTCGTCGCCGCCAACGCGACGATCGAGGCGACCGACTCCGTCGCCGAGATCACGGGCCCGGCGGCGGCGGGCCTCCTCATCCGCGCGGTGGGCGCGCCGCTCGCCGTCGTCATCGACGCCGCGACGTACGCGTGGTCGGCGATCCTGCTCGTCGCCATCCCGCCGCGGCCGCCGCCGATCGCGACGGAGGGCGCGGGCGCGCGGGCGTCGGTGCTCGCGGATCTGCGCGCGGGCATGCGCGCGCTCTGGCGCGACGAGATCGTGCGGCGGCTCGCGATCGCCGAGGCCGTGAGCCTCACGTCGCTCGGCTTCTTCCTCGGCCTCTACATGGTGTACGTG
>JAIOII010001760.1 GCA_019912685.1 Kofleriaceae bacterium | reverse complement strand
CGTCGCCCCTTCGCGCGCCTCGACGGCGGCGGCGTCACGGGCGGAGCGGGCGACGCGCGCCGCCCCGAGCAGGTGCTCGCGGAGCTGGGCGACCAGGAGCTGCTTGTCCATCCCACGATCGTTCCGCCGCCCGACGGCGGGGGCAAGAATTCGCCCTCGGATGGCGGCGTTCGTCCCGCGAACGGGCGCCCGAGCGTGGGCGCGCGGTGTTCGTGTCCGCCACTCACGCCGAGGGCCAGAGGGCGAGGCGATCCGCGGAGCCGTGGCGCTGGGCGATGGCGCCGCGCGGCCAGGCGGTCAGCGCGACCGCCAGCGCGCTCGCCAGCCCGGTCCACCACGTCACATAGGGCGCGCCGACGGTGATGAGCGGCACGACCAGGATCCAGAGCGACAGCGGCAGCGCGAGGAAACGAAGCGGACGCGCGATCTCCGAGACCGCGACGGCCGCGACGACGATCACGAGCGCGCCCGCCACGTGGCCCGAGTCGGCCTGCCGCTGCGGCATGTCGATGATCGACGGCTCGATCATGAGCCACGCACCCGCGGCCGCCATCACGACGAGGCTCCACGGAACCGACGAACGCTTGCGATGGCGTGGCAGCGGCGCGCGCGCGGCGCCGTGATGCGCGCCGCGCCACAGGACGCGCCACCACGATTCGCGCCGCCGCGACGTCTGCCGCAGGAGCTGGAGGGTCGCGGTCACCTCGTCGACCGCCAGCGGGATCATCGCGAGCGTCGCGGCGGCGGTGAGCAAGCACCAGGAGCACCACGCGCCGACGGCGACCGGCTGGAGCATCACGAGGACGACCGAGACGATGCCGATCGGGATGATCATCACGCCGAAGAGGAGCACCAGCCACGGCATCGTGCGCCAGCGCCGCCGGTCGCCCGCGCACGTCATCAGCAGGTCGATCGCGAACATCGCCGCGCCGAGGCCGGCGTCCGGGACCGGCCACGCGCGCGAGACGTCCGACGAGAGGACGCGCTCGCTGCCGCTGCCGAAGATCGGATCCCACACGTTGCCGATCGCGCCGAGCTGGAACGCCGCCATGTACCCGGCGAACAGGAGGCCCAGGGTCGCGAGCACCATGACCGGCAACCGCTGTGACCACGCGGATGGGTTGTAGCTCCAGCCGGCCGGCATCTCGTCACCGGGGGTGATCCACGAGAGCGGCAACACGACGCCCTCGAGCACGACGAAGGCTCCGATGAGCGTCCCGGCGACGTATGCCGCGAGGCTGGGCGCCCAGAGCGCGATCGGCGCGAGCACGATCCAGAGCCCGATCGCGCCCGCGATCCAGGAGATCCACGGGCGCGCGGTCACCGCCGCGGCCAGCGCGAGCGCGACGACGGCGCCGCCGCTCAGCCGGTCGCTCCACGCGAGCGGATGCGCCCCGTAGCCGAGCAGGTTGGGCAGGAACAGGAGGGTGGCCCCGAGCACGAGCAGGAGCACGAGCGACAGGGTCGCGCCGCTCGGGTAGCGCGTGGCGAGGATCGTCAGCGGCGGGGCGCCGCGCTCGCCGGTGTGCGGGACTTCCGGGCTCAGGATCGGGTCCGACATCCCCGATCATCGATGCATCGCGTGTGCCTACGCGCGCGCCACCGCGATGAGGCCAGACATCTCCATCTCGATGCGATCGCCGACGCGATACCGCGCGATGTCGTCGGCGCAGTCGCGCTGGACCGCATCGACGAGCGAGTCGACTTTGCCGGCGAGCTCCGGGAGCACCGCCGAGCCGGCCAGCATGCTCAGGCGCACGAACTGATCGGCCGACGCGAAGCGCGCGGTGATGGTGTACGGCCGGACGTCGACGCTCGCGAAGCCGCCGGCGAGGAGGACGCGGCGGAGCTCGCCGGGTTCGCCTAGCGAGAACGGGATGGTCAGCTTGTTCGCCTCGACGCCCAGGTGGCGCGCCTCGGCCTCGAACATCGGGTGATACAGCGACTGCGTCGCCACGTCCTGCCAGCACAGGACGACCGCGCGGCCACCATCGGCGAGCACGCGCCGCATGTGGCGCGTCCCGGCGACGCGATCGGGGAAGAACTGCAGCCCGTGCTGGCAGGTGACGAGGTCGACGGACCGATCCGGCGCGTCGAGCTCGACCGCGTTGCCTTGCTTGAAGTCGATCGTCAGGCCCTCGGGCACGAGCGTGCGCGCGACCGCGAGCATGTCGGGACTGATGTCGACGCCCGTGACCTTGCCGCCGGCGCCGACGAGCGGCGCGATCGTGCGCGCCACGACCCCGGTGCCACAGGCGAGGTCGAGCACGCGTTCGCCGGGACGCGGCGCGGCGGCCTCGATGAGGACGCGGCTGGACGGCGTGAAGATGGCGGGGACGAAGAACGACTCGTACGTGTGCGCTGGGTTGCTCATGCCTCGCGCTAGAGCAACGGCGATGCCGGCGATCCGCGCCCTCAAGCGTGCGAGATCACGCGTCTCGTTGTGGCCGTTCGAGCTACTGTGAACGAATCGGTTACTCGCGCGGCTTGATGCCTTGCCGCCGGAGTAGCCGGTAGAGATACACGCGGTCGATCCCCGCGGCCTGGGCCGCCGCCGGGACCTTGTGATCGAAGCGCGCGAGCAGCCGGGTGAGGTACGCGCGCTCGAACGCGTCGTGCGCGCGCTTCTTCGCCTCGCTGTAGGGGAGCAGCTCGTCGGGCGCGACCGGCGCGGCGGGCTCCTCCGTCGGCTCGTCGTCGTCGGTGAACACCAGGCTCCGCTCGAGGTAGTTGCGCAGCTCGCGCACGTTGCCCGGCCACTCGTGCGCGGCGAGCGAGGCGAGGAACGCCGGGCTGCGCACGCGCGCCGCGCCCGCCGGACCGGCGCGCAGCTGGTCGAGTAGCTCGTCGACGATCCCCGGGATGTCGTCGCGGCGCTCGCGCAACGGCGGCATCGTGATCGCGGTGACGGCGAGCCGGTAGTAGAGGTCGCTGCGAAAGCGGCCCGCGTTCACCTCGGCGCGCAGATCGCGATTGGTCGCCGCGATCACCCGCAGATCGACGGGCACGAAGCGGTTCGCGCCGATCCTCCGGACCTCGCGGTTCTCGAGCGCGCGCAGGAGCTTGGGCTGCAGCTCGGTCGGCAGCTCGCCGATCTCGTCGAGGAACAGGGTCCCGCCCGACGCTTCCTCGAACGCGCCGACGCGCCGCTCGTGCGCGCTCGTGAACGCGCCCTTCTCGTGCCCGAACAGCTCGCTCTCGAGGAGGTTCGCCGGGATCGCGCCGCAGTCGACGACGACGAACGCCCCCGCCGCGCGCGGGCTCGCGCGGTGGACGGCCTCGGC
>JAIOII010000183.1 GCA_019912685.1 Kofleriaceae bacterium | reverse complement strand
CGCGCCGTTCTCCGGCACCGTCGCCCTGCGCTTCAAGGACGCCGGCGCCACGGTCGGCCCGGGCACGCCGATCGTGCGCCTCGTCGGCGAGGAAGGGCTACGCCTGCGCTTCGCCGTCCCTCCGGCGCGCATGAACGAGCTCGCGCCGGGCAAGGAGGTCGACGCGACGATCGACACCGTCGACCGGCCGCTGGTCGCGATCGTGCGTCAGGTGTCGCCCGCGCTGGATCCCGCGTCGGGCATGATCGTGGTCGAGGCCGAGCTCGGCGTGGCCGGCGAAGCCGAGGGCCTGCGTCCGGGGCTCGCGGCCCAGGTCCGGCCGCGCTGAGGCCCTCAGCCTGCCGCGGGCGCTTCGAGGAGCGCGAGCAGCGCCGCGCCATCGCGTGGTCGGCTGGCGACGTCCTTCTCCAGGCAGCGCAGGATCACGCGCTCCAGGTCGGCGGGCACGCCGGGAAGGCGCTGCGAGGGCGGCACGACGGCGTCGTGCATGTGCGCCTGGAACAGCCCACCGATCGAGGTCGCGTCGAATGGCGGTGCGCCCGTGAGCGCGAAGTAGAGTGACGCGCCGAGCGAGTAGACGTCGGAGCGCTGATCGACCGGCTTGCCGGCCGCGGCTTCGGGCGAGATGTACGTCGGCGTTCCGCCAATCCATCCCGACCGGGTCAGCCCCTCCTCGGCGGCCTCGGTCTTGGCCAGACCGAAGTCGAGGAGCTTGATGACGTCGCGCTCGCCGCCGATCGTCGCGATGAACAGGTTCTCGGGCTTCACGTCGCGATGCACGATGCCGCGGGCGTGCGCCTCGGCGAGCGCGCCGGCCAGATCGATGGCGAAGCGGCGGACGCTCTCGGCGGGGATCGGCCCGCTGCGCGACACGCGTTCGCGAAGCGTCTCACCCTCGAGGAGCTCCATCGCGTAGTACCAGATGCCGTCCTCGCTGGCGCCGTAATCGAAGATGCGCACGGTGTGGATGTGGGTCAGCTCCGCGGTGGCGCGCGCCTCGCGGCGGAACCGCTCGAGCCATTCGTCGTTCACCCGCTCGGGGCGCAGGATCTTGAGCGCGACGTCCCGCTTGAGGGTCTCGTCGTGCGCGGCCCAGACCTCGCCCATGCCGCCGCGCCCGATGCAGCGTCGCAGGCGATAGCGCCCGATGCTGCGGGTCTCGAAGACCTGGCGGCGCAGGCTCCACGTGACATGGCTGCCGACGACGACGAAGGCCACGGCGCCGAGGAGGAAGCCGAGGTTGTGGGCGAAGGTCGCGAGCGCCGCGGAATCCGCGAACTGGTCGCGGATGCCCGGCCGGAACACCGCGGCGATCCCGAAGACGACGGGGTAGGCCGCGATGATCGCGCTGTAGTCCCGGAGCCCGGCTTGCCAGCGCTGCGCGACGATGGCGGCCCGGGCGACGACCGCGAGGAGGACCCCCGCGAAGTAGGGCGTCGCGATCCCACCGTAGAAGAGGCCCATGATGCTGATGACCACCGAGGCGACCACGAAGACCCCCAGCTCCAGGATGCGGAACTCGCGCGGACCGATGGGGGGACGCCGGTGGATGCGCAGGATGAAGTAGAGCAGGACGAGCGTGAAGCCGCCGCGCAGGAGGAGGAACGGCGTGAGCGGCCCCGGGGAGATGTAGCGAGCGACGGTCCAGTCGACGATCGTGAAGGCGACCCAGACGCACACCACCCACGGGAGGAACGACCGGAACCGGAGCAGGAGCGCGATCTGCTCCTGCCGATCGAGCTCGGCCTGCCTCCGGGCGACGAGCGCGCCGTCGGTCGACCGGGCCGGCGTGGGCGCCGCCTCCACCGGGCTCGCGGGTGGTGGCGTCCCGGTCGGCGCGAACGTCACCGTGCTCGCGGATTCGGTGCGCCGCTTGTCCCCGGTCACCCTGCCAGCTTATCGCCAGCGTCAGCCGATGCCGTACTCCTTGAGCTTCTTGTAGAGCGTCGAGCGATCGATTTCCAGGATCGCCGCGGCCTGGGCCTTGTTGCCGCCGGTCGCGGCGAGGGCGGCGATGATGCCCTCGCGCTCGAGCTCGCGCAGCGACTTCGCGGCGCCGGCGGTGGCGCCGCTCGCGGGCACGGCCACGGGCTCGTCGTCGCCAGCCGGCTCCATCGCCGCCGCGCTGATGCTCGGCGGCGGCGGCGGCGGTGG
>JAIOII010001759.1 GCA_019912685.1 Kofleriaceae bacterium | reverse complement strand
GCGCTGGTCCAGCGGCCGGCGACCGCGGCCTTCGCCGAGATGCCGGCCCAGGCCGCCGCGCGCGTCCCGGCGGCCCACGTCCTCGATCCGGAGGAGATCGTCCCGTTCCTGCTCCGCGTCAGCGGAGCATCGACCCAGCTGGAGTCACGGCCGTGAATCACGACCCCCTCAAGGTCCTCCTCGTCGACGACACGCCCGAGAACCTGGTCGCCCTGCAGGCGCTCCTCCGCCGCACCGACGTCGAGCTCGTGCTCGCGCGCTCGGGCAACGAGGCCCTCGAGCAGTGCCTCGTGCACGAGCTCGCGCTCGCGCTCGTCGACGTGCAGATGCCGGAGATGGACGGCTTCGAGCTCGCGGAGCTGATGCGCGGCGCCGAGCGCACCAAGCACGTCCCGATCATCTTCGTCACGGCCGGCGCGCGCGATCACGCCCGCATGTTCCGCGGCTACGAGCTCGGCGCGGTCGACTACCTGTACAAGCCCGTCGACACGCAGGTCCTGACCGGCAAGGTCAACGTCTTCCTCGAGCTCGCCGCGCACCGGCGCCAGCTCGCCCACGCGCTCCAGCTGAACGAGCTCTTCGTCGCCATCCTCGGGCACGACCTGCGCAACCCGCTCGCGGCGATGACCAGCGGCATCGACCTCCTGTCCATGACCTCGAAGGACCCGGCGCAGCAGAGCGTGCTCGCGCGCATGCGCCGCTCGGGGGCGCGGATGCAGGCGATGATCCGCGACCTCCTCGACCTCTCGCACGCGCGCCTCGCCGGCGGCCTCGGGCTCGCCCGCAACCGCGAGCCCGTCGACGTCTCGGAGGTGCTCGCGTCGGCGGTCGAGGAGGTGCGCGCGGGCCGCGAGCGCGAGATCGTCGTCGCCGGCGGCGGGGCGCCGCCCGTGCGCGGCGACCGCGAGCGTCTGCTCCAGCTCCTCTCGAACCTGCTCGCCAACGCCGTCGCGCACGGCGCCGAGGGCACGACCGTCACGGCGCGCGTCACTTCCTCCGCGGAGCACGTCGACGTGGAGATCCACAACTTCGGCGCGATCCCGGACGACGTTCGCACGCGTCTCTTCGAGCCGTTCCACCGCGCGCGCGGCGCGCAGGCGCAGGGGCTCGGGCTCGGCCTCTACATCGCCCGCCAGATCGCGCTCGCGCACGGCGGCGACGTGCTGGTCCGGTCGCGGGATCCCGAGGGCACCACGTTCACCGTCCGCCTGCCGCGTGCGGGGGGCACGACCCCCCAACCTCCAACCCCCAGGGGGGTAGAAACCCGGCCTGGGTAGCTCGCAACCGATGAAAATCGTTTGCGAACCGATTGGCACCTTCGTTGCTGTAAGGGCAAACGCACCATGAGGAGGCCAGTCGTGAAGCGCATCCAGCTCGGCATCGCGCTCAGTGCCATGACGCTCGGTTCGGTCGTCGCCTGCGGCGGGGAAAACCCCGGTCCGCTCGATGGCGTCGACTCCGTCGTCTTCCTGCAGCGCCCCAAGAGAAACGAGATGGGCGACATCTTCCAGTACACGTCGTACACCCCGACGGCGCGACTGGTGAAGCTGTCGCCGCCCACGGCAGACGGTGAGCTCACCGAGATCTGCTGCAGCAACATGGGCGCCGAGTACCAGGACATCGACATCTCCGGCTACGACCTCTCGTTCGACGCCAAGGAGATCGTGTTCGCGGGCCGCCTCGCCGGCGCGCAGGCGTACGGGCTCTTCGTCGTCGACCTGGAGACCAACGCGGTCCGCCAGCTGATGACGAACCCGAACCGCGACTACGTGAACCCGATCTTCCTGCCCGGCGACAAGATCTTCTTCCAGACGAACGATCTCGACGAGCCTGGTGCACAGCAGTTCCGCGACGAGTACGAGCGCGGCACGACCCTCCAGATGGGCGTGATGAACGACGACGGCACGGGCATGAAGCTCGGCCCGCGCAACCTCTCGCACCGCGTGTTCCCGACCCTCCTCTCGGACGGACGCGTGATGCTGACGCAGTGGGACCACCTCGGCGACATGAACGCCGGACACCTGGTCACGGTGCACCCCGACATGACGACGGTGCGCGAGGCCTTCGGCAAGGAAGGCACCGGCATCACCAACAGCTACCTCAAGGCGCACGAGATCGCGCCGGGCCGCGTCATCGCGATCGGCTCGTCGCGCGACCGCACGCTGCAGTCGGGCGCCATCCTCGACATCCGCCTCGGCGAGCCGTACGCCGCCGGCAACGCCGTCCACGCCGACCGCAACATGTCGGAGGACACGGCGAGCTACCGCCTGCTCACCCCGAGCGTCCCGCTCGGCCGCGAGCCGTCGTCGATGACGGTCGGCCGCTACTACGACGCGTACCCGCTGAACGCGAAGGACTACCCGGACCTGCTCGTCGCGTGGGCCGATGGCCCCGTCGAGTCGGGCACGCTCGGCGCCGCCGGCCCGGGCAACGAGGCGAACTTCGGCATCTACGTCTACGACTCCGAGCGCCGCACGCGCCGCCCGCTCTACGACGACCCGACGATGTGGGACGTGTTCCCGCGCCCGCTCGTCTCGCGTGACGCGCCGCCGGTGATCGCGCCGTCGGGCACCCACGGCTACGACCAGTCGACGACGCTCATCGGCTCGATGGACGTGCACCGCTCGACCATCGCGAACCTCGAGCGCGGCTCGGTCTACGGCGTCCGCGTCGTCGAGGGCTTCTCGGTCGAGGAGGGCATCCCCGACGACTTCGGCATCACCGAGCACGAGGGCGCCGCCGTCCTCGGCGTGGCGCCGGTGCGCAGCGACGGCTCGTGGCTCGGCCTCATCCCGGCCAACATCCCGGTCCACCTCCAGGCGATCGACGTGTTCGGCATGACGCACGAGAACGCGAACGAGCCGGTCTGGTTCTCGGGCGCGGCCGGCGAGTCGCGCGTCTGCGGCGGCTGCCACGAGAGCCGCACCGACTCGGTCATCATCGACCCGGGCCTCACCGAGGCCGTGGCGCGCGGCCCGTCGGACCTGCGCGCGACCGCGACCCGCGACCAGCGCGTGTCGGTGGGCGGCTTCACCCGCGATAACACCGTCGGCGTGCCCTGGGACGTCGCGCTCCAGAACATCTTCGACGCGAAGTGCGTGAGCTGCCACAACGGCACGCCGGGCGCGGCCAACCCGAGCTGGAGCATCAGCGACCCGATGACGGGCGCGACCTTCAGCTGGACCTTCGACCTGCGCGGCGGTGAGGCGGTCTACGGCGTCGGCGACGAGATGTTCTCCGGCTACTCGCGGTCGCACCTCTCGCTCATGGGCCCCGACATGATGGAGCTCGAGGACGCGGGGCTGGTCATCGTCGGCGAGATCAAGACGTACGTGGAGCCCGGCAACGCGCGCGAGTCGGAGCTCATCAGGAAGCTCAACCCGGTGCAGCAGTTCCCGGCCCAGGACCTGGGCGTCCGCGCCTTCGACGTGAGCCAGTTCCCGGCGCACGCGGCGGCGGTCGGTCAGGAGCTGACCGCGGACGAGTACTACCTGCTGGTGCTGATGGCCGACCTCGGCGGTCAGTTCTACTCGCGCGAGAACGCCCCCAACTGAACCCCCACCCACGCCAAGGAGAACGACCATGCGTACGATGAAGCAACTGTTCCTGGCCGCGTCGGTGGTGGGCCTGCTCGCCGTCGGCAGCACGCCGGCCGAGGCCGGCCGCGGCGGCTCGGCCTCGCGCATCCAGAACGCGGTGGCGACCGGCTCGGTCGACGCCATCATCGCCGAGCTCGAGCGCGCGGAGCGCCTGATCTGCGACGCGTGCACGCCGACCGTGCTCGACCTGCTCGATCACGATCGCTACGAGCTGCGCGAGGCCGCCGCCTGGTGGATCGCGCGCCGCCCGGTCCTGAAGACGCAGCTGACCGAGCGCTCGGTCGCCGACCTCGCCGGCGACGACTCGCGGCTCGCGCGCAACGCGGCCGACATCCTCGGCACGTTCCGCCACCCGCAGGCCATCCCCGCCCTGGCGGCGGCGGTGGTGCGCACCGACCTGTCGCCCGAGGCCCGCATGGCCGCGGCGCGCGCGCTCGGCACCATCGGGCACCGGAACGCGAACACCGCGCTCACCGCGGCGAT
>JAIOII010001758.1 GCA_019912685.1 Kofleriaceae bacterium | reverse complement strand
CGGGCCCGGCCGCCGGCGCCGCGCCCGCCGGGGACACCAGCATCTGCACGTGCCACGACGTCACCGCGGGCGCGATCTGCAAGGCGATCGCGAAGGGCGGGCTCGGCACCGTCGACGACGTCAAGCGCTGCACGCGCGCCGGCACCGGCTGCGGCGGCTGCACGCCCGACCTCGCCCGCCTCCTCGACGCCGAGCTGAAGGCGCGCGGCGCGAGCGTCAAGAAGGTCGTCTGCGAGCACTTCGACTACACGCGCCAGGAGCTCTACGAGATCGTCGCGAGCCTCGGCCTCCGCGACTTCGACGCGCTGCTCGCGGCGCGCGGCCGCGGCGACGGCTGCGAGGTGTGCAAGCCGGTCGCCGCCTCGCTCTTCGCGAGCGTGCACAACGACATGATCCTCGACCGCCACGCGACGCTCCAGGACACGAACGACCGCTTCCTCGCCAACATCCAGCGCCGCGGCCTCTACTCGGTCGTGCCGCGCATCCCGGGCGGCGAGATCACGCCGGAGAAGCTCATCGTCCTCGGCGAGATCGCGCGTCGCTACGGCCTCTACACCAAGATCACCGGCGGCCAGCGCATCGATCTGTTCGGCGCCCGGCTCGAGCAGCTCCCCGACATCTGGGGGGAGCTCGTTCGCGCCGGCTTCGAGAGCGGTCACGCGTACGGCAAGGCGATGCGCACGGTGAAGAGCTGCGTCGGCTCGACCTGGTGCCGCTACGGCGTGCAGGACTCGGTCGGCCTCGCGATCCGCATCGAGCACCGCTACAAGGGCATCCGCGCGCCGCACAAGCTCAAGGCGGCGGTGTCGGGCTGCGTGCGCGAGTGCGCCGAGGCGCAGAGCAAGGACTTCGGCATCATCGCGACCGAGAAGGGCTACAACCTCTACGTGTGCGGCAACGGCGGCGCGCGCCCGCGCCACGCCGACCTGCTCGCCGCGGACCTCGACGAGGCGACGCTGATCCGGCTCATCGATCGCTTCCTCGTCTTCTACATCCGGACCGCCGATCGCCTCACGCGCACGTCGGTGTGGCTCGGTCAGCTCGAGGGCGGGCTCGAGCACCTGCGCGACGTGCTCGTGCGCGACACGCTCGGCATCTGCGCCGAGCTCGAGCGGCAGATGCAGGCGCTCGTCGACACCTACCGCTGCGAGTGGGCGGCGGTCGTGAACGACCCCGAGAAGCGCGCGAGGTTCCGCGCGTTCGCCAACAGCGACGCTTCGGACGAGTCGATCGAGTGGGTGCACGAGCGCGGCCAGGCGCGCCCCGCCGACTGGGTGAAGGGCACGGCCTCCGTTCGTCCTGAGCGAGGCGCGGAGCGCCGAGTCGAAGGACGCAAGCACCTCCCCGTGGTCCAGACCCGCTGGGTCGAGGTCGCGCGCCTCGCCGACGTGCCGCACGACGGCGGCATCGCCGTGCAGTACGGCGACGTGCAGCTCGCGATCTTCCGTCCCGGCCGCCACGGCAAGGACGGCGCGCTCTACGCGACCCAGAACATGTGCCCGCACAAGCAGGACATGGTGCTGTCGCGTGGCCTGCTCGGCGACGCCCGGGGCGAGCCCAAGGTCGCCTGCCCGCAGCACAAGCAGACGTTCTCGCTCCGCACCGGCGCGTGCCTCTCCGGCGACGCGCCCGCGCTGCGCACGTTCCCGGTGCGCACCGAGGGCGACCGCGTCCTCGTCGAGCTGCCGCCGGTCGAGGCGCTCGCCGAGCTCTGTCCGTCGCGCGCCACGTGCGCGTCGCACGAGCACACCGCCACCGCCACCGCCAGGGCCAGCTGATGCCCGCCGCCGCCCGCATCCACCTGCCGGTCCTCCAGGCCGCCGCGCCTTCGCGCCCGCGAGGCGCCGGCTTGCTCGAGCGCTTGCTCGACGAGCAGCAGGCGCTCACCGCCGTCGAGCGCTTCGCGCAGCGTCACGCCGACGTCCACGCGCCGCTGCTCGAGGCCCGTTATCGCGAGCGCCTGCCCGCGACCCCGCCCGGCCCCGGCCAGCAGTACGCGTTCGAGGTCGATCTCGACGCCTGCAGCGGCTGCAAGGCGTGCGTCGCCGCGTGCCACAGCCAGAACGGACTCGACCCCGGCGAGACCTGGCGCCAGGTCGGCACGCTCCACGGTGGCGGCGACGCCGGCGCGGCCGTGCTCAAGACGGTCTCGAGCGCGTGCCACCACTGCGTGGATCCTGCGTGCCTCGCCGGCTGCCCGGTCGACGCGTACGAGAAGGATCCGCGCACCGGCATCGTCCGCCACCTCGACGATCAGTGCATCGGCTGCCAGTACTGCACGCTCACGTGCCCGTACGAGGTGCCGCAGTACAACGCGGCGCGCGGCATCGTGCGCAAGTGCGACATGTGCTCGGGGCGCCTCGCCGCTGGCGAAGCGCCCGCGTGCGTGCAGGCGTGCCCGCAGGGCGCGATCACGATCGCCGGCGTCGACACCGCGCGCGCCGTCGAGGACGCGCAGGCGGACGCCTTTCTCCCCGGCGCGCCCTCGCCCGGCGTCACGGTGCCGACGACGACGTTCAGGACGCGCGCGGCGCTGCCACGCAACCTCGTGCCCGCCGACTTCCACGCGGTGCGGCCCGGGCACGATCACCTGCCGCTCGTCTTCATGCTCGTGCTCACGCAGCTCGCGGTCGGCACCCTCGGGTATGGCAGCTCTGAAAGTGAGGTCCAGCCTTTTCACTATCCGGACCGCCAGCGGCTGGACGGCAGCGACGCCGCCGATACGGCGCTGTTTCATGCCGCCATGCAAGGTCTGCCTGAGGCCCAGCACCGGGTTCTTTTCGCAACCGTAAACGCTGATTTCAGCATCTCAACGGTGGACGAAGCCACGTGGCGCTGGCACCGGCGCGCCGCGGAACAAGGTGACCTGCTGCAACTCCGTGATGTCCTTGAAC
>JAIOII010000182.1 GCA_019912685.1 Kofleriaceae bacterium | reverse complement strand
GGCCTGGAACGATCTCGACCGCGCCGACGAGGCGCTCGAGCGCGCGATCGAGGCGGTGCGGATCCAGCCCGATCTGATCGACGCCGTCCACGAGAAGGGCGTCGCGTTCTTCAACCTCGGCCGCTTCACCGACGCGCGCACGCAGTTCGAGAAGGTGCTCACCGCGCTGCCCGACGACGCCTACGCGCACCACCTGCTCGGGCTCACGCTCGAGCAGCTCGGCGAGCGCCAGGGCGCCGAGGACCACTTCGTCCGGGCGCGCACGCTCTCGCCCGAGGAGTTCCCGGCGCCCGTCGTGATCAGCGAGGCGGAGATGCGCGCCGAGATCGAGCGCGTGCTCGGCACGTTGCCGCCGGAGCGGGCGGCGCGCGTGCGCGAGGCGCTCATCCTCGTCGCGGACCTGCCGGATGCGTCGGACCTGCGCGCCGTCCAGCCCCCGTTCCCGCCCACGATCCTCGGCCTCTTCCGCGGGCTGCCGCTGGGCGCGGTCGCGGCGCCCGGCGAGGACGTGCCGCCCCGCGCCATCCTGCTCTATCGCCTCAACCTGGCCCGCGCCGTGCGCTCGCGCTCGGAGCTCTCGCAGCAGATCGAACGTACGCTGCTGCACGAGATCGGGCACCTCGAGGGGCTGGACGAGGACGATCTGCGCCGCCACGACCTGGAGTAACATCCACGAGATGAGCGAGAGCGCGGCGCCGAGCCCGTCGGTGGTCACCACCGAACCGGCCGACGTCCACGCCGAGCTCATGCGCGAGAAGAAGAAGCTCGAGCTGGTGAGCGAGGTCGGGACCGCGCTGTCGAGCGCGCTCGTGCTCGAGGACCTCCTCGCGCTCCTGATGGAGAAGGTCACCCAGCTCATGGACGCCGACCGCTCGACGCTCTACCTCCTCTCGGAGGACGGCAGCGAGCTGTGGTCCAAGGTCGTGCAGGGCGGCGAGACGCTCGAGATCCGGCTGCGCGTCGGCGAGGGCATCGCCGGCTGGGTCGCCAGCTCGGGCGAGGTCGTGAACATCGCCGACGCGTACGACGACACGCGCTTCCAGCCCGCGGTCGATCTGCGCTCGGGCTACCGCACGCGCTCGGTGCTCACCGTGCCGATGCGCAGCTCGCTCGGGGCGATCGTCGGCGTGCTCCAGGTGCTCAACAAGAAGAGCCCCACCGGCGAGGCGACGCCGTTCACCGAGGACGACGTCGAGCTCCTCCTCGCCCTGGGCAGCCAGGCCGCGGTCGCGATCGACAACTCCAAGCTGTACCTCTCGGTGCTGTCGGCCAAGGCCGAGCTCGAGCAGAAGAGCCACGAGCTCGAGGCCCTCTACGAGGTCGAGAAGGAGCTGTCGGCGGCGAGCGACCTCGACTCGCTCCTCGAGCGCATCCTCACGCGCGCCGCGGCGCTGCTCGGCGCCGAGGCCGGCAGCATCGCGCTGCTCACGACCTCGGGCGACGCGCTCGAGCTGCGCACCGTGGTAGGGCCGGCGGCGGAGCGGCTGCGCCACGAGCGGCTCGAGCTGGGGCAGGGCCTGCTCGGCTGGGCGG
>JAIOII010001757.1 GCA_019912685.1 Kofleriaceae bacterium | reverse complement strand
GAGCCCGCCGGCCCTGGCCAGCGACGCTGCGCGCCTGGTGGCGCGCTCGACCACGCTCACGTGGACCCGCGACGGCGGCGTCGACACGGTGGCCGGGACGCTCGACGGCGCGATCACGATCGCCGGCGCCACCGCGACGGTCGCCGGTCAGATCGCCGTCGCCGGCAAGGACCGGACGTTCTCGCTGTCGGGCGCGGCCGACCTCTCCGTCAAGAACCTCTTCGGGCTCACCCGCGTCGACCTCCGGCGGGTCGCGCTCACCTCGACGGTGACGACGACGGGCGGCACCACCGCGGCCGCGATCGGCCTCGAGCTGGGGCTCTCGGTCGAGGGCACGGCGTTCACCGGCGCGCTCTCGACGCTGGTCGCCGGCGGCGCGGTCCAGGAGCTCGAGGTCGGCCTGAAGGGCAAGGTCCGCTTGCGCGCGCTCGAGCAGGCGACCGGCGAGGCGCTCACGCTCGTCGATCCGTCGATCGGTTACCTGCCTCGCACTCGCGAGGGGTTCGTCGGCGGCGGTGTCAGCTGGAAGCGCCAGCGCGCCAACGCCGTGCTCTACGCGCGCGCCGGCGGCGTGCTCGCCGCGTTCCTCGAGCTCGAGCGGGTCGACCTCGCGAAGATCGTCGGCGCGACGTCGCTGCCGCTCGGCACCGTCGATCGCGTGATCGCCGTCCTCAGCACCGCCGCGATGAGCGAGGTGCCGATCGCCGACCTGCCGAGCCCTGCGCGCGAGATGCTCGGACGGCTCGGCGTCGCGACCGGCGGCGCCATCCGCCCGACGGCGGGCCTGACGGTGATGGCGAAGCTGCCGCTGGCGACGATCGGCCAGCCGCTCGGCCTCGCGACCGATATCGTGGTCGCGGGGAGCGTCGGCGTCGAGGGCGGCAAGCCGGTGTTCGCGCTCTACGGCGATCTCCCGGCGTTCGCGGTCCCGCCCGGTGTGCACGGCGTGAAGCTGCCGTCGTCGGCGGCGGCCCGGCTGTTCCTGGCGCTGCGCGGCGGCGGTGAGCTGCAGCTCGGCGTCGACGTCGGTCTGCGCTTCGCGCTCGAGGCGCGGCGCGAGCTCGAGGCCAGCGGCTCGATCTACGTGGCCCTCGGGTCGACCGGCGGCGCCGTCACGGTGACGGGCGCGCTGCGCAACGACTGGGTCGATCCGTTCGGGCTCGCCGGCATCACGTTCAAGGGCGCGGCGCTCACGATGTCCGGCGCGTCCGATGGCTCCGTGCGCGTGATGATGAAGGGCTCGGCGGCGTTCGGCGGCAACACGCTCGCGCTCGGCGGCGGCGTGAGCCTGCTCCTCTCGACCGGCGTGCCGACGGTGAAGGGCTTCGCGCTGCGCTTCGGCGCCGACGAGCTCGCGCCGACCACGCCGCTCGCGCTGTCCCAGGTCGTCATCCGAGCCGCCGCCGCCGCGATCGACCGGCGCGGGCTGCCGAAGCCGGTCGCCGACGGCCTCGCCATCGCGGCCAGGGTCGATCTGGTGTCGACGTTCGGCGCCGCGCTGCCGACGTCGCGCCTCGCCCGGTTCGACAGGTCGCTCGCGCTCCAGAAGGCGACCCTCTACGTGGCCACGCCGGGCATGGGCACCGACCCCGAGTTCGGCGAGTTCGCCGACGCCGGCGTCCAGGTGAAGGGCACGCTGATGCTCGGCACCACGGCGCTCGGCGCGGTCGATCTGTACGCGACCGTGCTGCGCGGCTTCCAGCTCGCGGGGAAGGTCTCCGACGTGAAGCTCAGCCAGCTCGAGGTGCGCGGCGCCTCGATCGACATCGGCGCCGGCATCCCCGGGCTGCAGGCGGCGCCGCCGCGCTTCGAGATCCGCGGCACCGGCGAGCTCGACGGCAAGAACCTCGCGGTGGTCGACGTCGCGATCAACGAGGACGAGGTCCGGATCGCGGGCAGCGTCGCCGTGTTCGGCGCGCGGGTGAACATCCAGGGCGCGATGACGAAGCCGAAGACCTTCGAGCTGACCGGCACCGCCACCCTCGACATCCCCAAGGCCGGCCGGGTCGCCGGCGTCGAGGTGAGCTTCGACTCCGACGACGGCGTCCGCCTCGAGGCCAGGGTCGGGTACCACGGCGCGAGGTTCACCGTGAAGGGCAAGTACCGGTCGGCCTCGAACTGGTCCCTGTCCGGCAAGCTCGACGTCGACACCAGCAAGACGATCGAGCTGGCGACCGGCGACGTGAAGGTGAAGATCAAGGGCGACGCCAAGCTGAAGCTCGAGAACGAGGGCGGCGGCGCGAAGATGAGCGCGCGCATGAAGGGGACCGCGAAGGCGACGGTCGCCGGCGCCCCGGTGTCAGTCGACCTCGACGAGAAGATCAACTCCGACCTGAAGATCACCTTCGACTTCCTGCTGAAGAAGGTGACGGTGAAGGTACTGTAACGGCGATGCCGACCCGCTTCCTCCTGGTCGACGATCACGCGCTCATCCGCGAGGGCCTGGCCCTCGCGCTGGCGCGGATCACCGAGCAGGTGGAGGTGATCGAGGCGGGCAGCTGCGAGGACGCGCTGGCCCGCATCCGCGCGGCCGGCGAGGCGAGCCTGGAGCTCGACCTCGTCGTCCTCGATCTGCAGCTCCCCGGGTTGTCCCGCCTCGACGCGCTCGACGCGATCCGGGCGGCGGCGCCGTCCACGCCGGTCGTCGTGCTGTCGGGCGAGACGTCGACCGAGCTGGTGCACGCCGTCCTCCGCGCCGGCGCCCGCGGCTACATCCCCAAGGCGACGCCGACCGACCAGCTGATCGTCGCCCTGCGCCTCGTGTTCGCCGGCGGCATCTACGTGCCGCCGATGGTGCTCGATCCGCCGGCGCCGCCCGACGATCCGCGCGCGGCGCACGCTCCCGTCGACGAGGCGGCGCTCACGCCGCGGCAGCGACGCGTGCTCGCCGAGCTGGCGCGCGGCGCGGGGA
>JAIOII010001756.1 GCA_019912685.1 Kofleriaceae bacterium | reverse complement strand
GCCGGCGGCGGAGCCCACGCCGACGTTGCCGGGTGCGTTCACCGACCCGTCGACCTGGACGTTCGCCGGGCAGCCCGACGACGTGCTCCTCGCGCCGCTGCGCACCGGGAAGCTGACGCGGGTGAAGTTCAACCGCGGCGGCACGTCCCTGTCCTTGCGCCTCGACTTCGACAACGGCGCGCGGGCGGCGTTCAAGCCCGAGCAGACCCACCTGCACTCGAACCCGCGGCGCGAGATCGCGGCGTACCGCGTCGACCGGCTGCTCGGCATCGGGCGCGTGCCGCCGGCGATCGGGCGGACGTTCGACGTGGCCGAGATGGTGGCCGCCGTCGACCGGTCGCAGAAGCCGTCGACCCACCGGCTGAAGGACGAGATGATCGCGCGGCGCGGCGTGACCAAGGGCGAGATGTCGTGGTGGATCCCGGTGCTCGGCGACATGTACATCGGGCGCAATCGCATCGACTCGACCGACGCGATCGTGACCTGGCGCCGGTGGCTCAAGGTCGGCGCGGTCATCCCCGAGGAGCGACGCGCGCTGTGCGAGCAGATCGCGGCGATGGCGCTCTTCGACTTCCTCATCGACAACACCGATCGCTGGTCGGGCAACAACGCCCGCGCGTCGGAGGACGGCTCGGTTCTCTACTTCATGGACAACACGCTCGCGTTCTCGAAGAAGAAGAGTGGTACCCACAAGAGCCACCTGTACCTGCAGCGCGTGCAGAAGTTCTCGCGCCGCCTGGTGGAGCGGATCCGCGGGTTGAAGGAGGAGGAGGTTCGCACGGTCATGGCGCGGGACCCCGAGCCGTTCGATCGGCTGCTCACCGACGCCGAGATCGAGGCGATGATGGCGCGGCGCGACGTGCTGCTCGAGTACGTCGACGGCCTCGTCGCCGAGCATGGCGCGGACAAGGTGCTGGTGTTCCCATGAGCGCGCGCGAGGCGACCTGTCCGCGGTGCGCGAAGGTGTTCGACCCGATGCGGTCGAGGTTCGTGCGGGTGATGGACGGCAAGGTCGTGGCGTTCTGCTCGGAGACGTGCAAGGCCGCCGAGGTGGTCGCGTTGCCGGCCGCCGCGGCGAAGCCGGTGGCGCCGAAACCGCCGTCCTCCTCGCCGTCGCCACCCACGACCACGACCACGACCAAGACCACGACCGCGACCGCGACCGCGACCGCGTCACCGTCGGCGTCGGCGTCGGCGTCCCCGTCCGCGACGAGCCGGCCGGTGACCGCTGCCGGCGGCGACGACGTCGAGGAAGTGCCGCGGTTACGGCCGCAGAGGTGGAAGGCGGCGCTGGCGGCGCTGGCGGTCATCGTCGTCGGTGGGATGGCGATCGCGCTCGTGCAGCAGATCTCGCCGTCGTCGCCGACCCAGGTGAACGCGGCGCCGGCCGAAGGCGGCGCGCCGATCCCGACGCTGGACCGGAAGGCGGCGCCGGAGCCGTCGCCACGCGAGCGCGCGGTGACGGTGCTGAAGGAGCTCATGACGTCGCCGTCGCCGAGGATCGCGCGCGCCGCGGCGATCGGGCTGGCGCGGATGTGCGACGCGGGCGCCAAGGCCCACCTCGTCGAGGCCACGAAGACGGAGTCGTCGGAGATCGCGAGGCTCGAGAACGCGTACGTCATCGCGCGCTGCGGCGACGACAGCGGACGGCAGGCGCTGGTCGCGGCGCTCAGGAGCGACCGCCGTGACGTCAAGGCCGACGCCGCCCGTCACCTGGTCGCGCTCGGCGAGGACTCGGGGCTCGCGTTCCTGCACGCGCTGCTCGGCGTCTCGCAGCACCGCCTCGGCGCTGCCGAGGCGCTCGCGAAGCGGAAGGACGAGAAGGCGGTCGCGGCGCTGAAGTCGATCCACGGCGCGTCGTCGACCGAGCCCGACGACAAGCTGCGCGCGGCGATCGCGCTCGG
>JAIOII010001755.1 GCA_019912685.1 Kofleriaceae bacterium | reverse complement strand
CGGGGCACACCGCCGCCGCCACCCCCGCCCAGCGGCGGTGTGCCCCGCGGCTCGTGGTGGTGGTACTGGGACAACGGCGGCGACCTGGGCACGTCGTGGCGCACGCAGACGACGGGCGGCACCGGCTGGGAGGCGGGGCCGGGCGTGCTCGGCTACGGCGAGAGCTACATCGACACGACGGTGTCGTATGGCTCGAGCTCGTCGAACAAGCACATCACGACGTACTTCACGGCGACGTTCCAGGTCGCGGACGCGTCCGAGGTGACGTCGATGATCGCCGAGGTCATGTACGACGACGGCTTCGTCGCGTACCTGAACGGCACCGAGATCGCGCGCGGGCACATGCCGAGCGGGACGGTCACCGCGACGACCCGGTCGCTCGGTCACGAGGCCCAGAACGAGTACGACGCGTTCGACGTGAGCGGGCTTCGAGGCTTGCTCCGCGACGGCCAGAACGTGCTCGCCGTCGAGGTGCACCAGGTCGACGCGTCGTCGAGCGACCTGGTCTTCGACGCCGCCCTCGTGCTGGGGACGGGCGCGCCGCCGCCGCCGAGCGGCGGGATCGCGAGGGAGTCGACCTGGTGGTACTGGGACAACGGCGGCGATCTCGGCACGTCGTGGCGGACGCAGACGACCGGCGGCAGCGGCTGGGAGGCGGGGCCGGGCGTGCTCGGCTATGGCGAGCCGTTCATCGATACGACGGTGTCGTACGGCGCGAGCTCCTCGCAGAAGCACATCACGACGTACTTCACGACGACGTTCACCGTGGAGGACCCGGCGGAGATCGAGACGATGCTCGCCGAGGTGATGTACGACGACGGCTTCGTCGCGTACCTGAACGGCGCCGAGATCGCGCGCGCGGCGATGCCGGGCGGGACGGTGACGGCGTCGACTCTGGCGCTCGGCCACGACAGCGCCGGGCGTTACGAGCCGTTCGACTGGTCCGGCTCGCGGCATCTCCTGCGCGCCGGCACGAACGTGCTCGCCGTCGAGGTGCACCAGGCGTGGGTGACGTCGAGCGACCTCGTCTTCGACCTCGAGCTCGCGCTCGGGGGAGACGGCGGGACGCCGCCGCCACCTCCTCCGCCGCCGCCGAGCGGCGGGATCGCGAGAGAGTCGACGTGGTGGTACTGGGACAACGGCGGCGATCTCGGCACGTCGTGGCGCACGCAGACGACAGGCGACACCGGCTGGGACGCGGGGCCGGGCGTGCTCGGCTACGGCTCGAGCTCGGTCGACACGACCGTGTCGTACGGTCCGAGCTCGTCGAACAAGCACGTCACGACGTACTTCACGACGACGTTCAGCGTGCCGGACCCGGCGCAGATCCAGTCCATGCTCGCCGAGGTGATCTACGACGACGGCTTCGTCGCGTACCTGAACGGTACCGAGATCGCGCGCGCGGCGATGCCGAGCGGCACGGTGACGGCGTCGACCCTGGCGCTCGGCCACGACAGCGCCGGGCGTTACGAGCCCTTCGACTGGTCCGGCGCGGTCCACCTCCTGCGTGCCGGCACCAACGTGCTCGCCGTCGAGGTGCACCAGGCGTGGGTGACGTCGAGCGACCTCGTCTTCGACCTGGAGCTCGCGGTGCAGTAGGGCGACGGCAGCACGTCCGCGCATCAGATCGCGCTACGTTCGGCGCGGTGCCGACCTACATCACCGACTGCCGCATCGACTGGGGCTGGCCCGCGCGCACCGACCCCGAGCGCCGGACCATCGAGGCGTATCACCCGCGCCTCGACGATCACGACCACACGCTCGAGACGTTCGCGGAGCTGCTCGGACGGGCGTCGGCCGAGCTGCCGGCGGTGCCGATCGCGGCGCTCGTCGACGACGAGGTCGACAGCCGCACGCTCCTCCTCGCCAGGGACGGCGCGGTCACGCGCGTGCTCGTGAAGGACTCGTCCCGGCGCTACTCGATCACGCTCGGCCAGGACGACAAGGTCCGCGCGCTCCTCGCCGCCGACAAGGCGGCGCTCTTCCCCGTCGACGTGTCCGCGCACGACCGCCTCGTCGCCGGCGAGACCAGGCAGTCGCGCGCGCTCTTCTTCCCCGAGCCCATGCTCGCGTGGCTGCAGGCCGAGGCCGCCCGCCTCGATCGCAGCCTGTCCCACGTCGTGCAGCTCGCGTGGACGCACGCGCGCACGACGATCGCCGCGCTCCCCGATCGCGACGCGGCCGCGCCCCTGCGCCAGTCGTACCCTTCGGCCGCGAACGCGAAGCAGACTCTCTACTTCCCCGCCGAGCTCCTCGTCGAGGCCGAGGCCGCAGCCGCCCGCTTCGACACCTCGCTCTCGTGGGTCTTCCAGCTCGCGTTATCGATCGCGGCGCCCGCGCTCCGGGCGTAAGCTCTCGCGCATGGGAATTCGCATCAACGTCAACGGCGAGGTGCGCGAGGTCGACGCGCCGGCCGACATGCCGCTCCTGTGGGTCCTGCGCGACCTGCTCGGGCTCACCGGAACGAAGTACGGATGCGGGATGGCGCAGTGCCGCGCGTGCACGGTGCACATCGGCGGCGAGGCGGCGTTCGCGTGCCAGACGCCGATCGCGGCGGTCGGCGACCAGGAGGTGACGACGATCGAGGGGCTGGGGCAGGACAGCGGCAAGACGCTGCACGCGGTGCAGGCGGCGTGGGTCGAGGAGGACGTGCCGCAGTGCGGATGGTGTCAGCCCGGGCAGATCATGAGCGCGGTGGCGCTCCTGAAGAAGCACCCGGCGCCGACCGACGCGCAGATCGACGAGGGGATGAACGGCAACATCTGCCGGTGCGGCACCTACTCGCGGATCAAGCTCGCGATCCATCGCGCCGCGAAGGGAGGCGTGTGATGCAGCGGCGGACGTTCCTCCAGGCCAGCGCGACGGCGACCGGCGGGCTGATGCTGTGGTTCGCGTGCGGCAAGCCGAAGGGCAAGCACGAGGAGGGCGCGGCGTCGGGGACGCCCGCGCCGCAGGGCGAGGGCGCGGAGCTGAACGCATGGATCCGCATCGATCCCGACGACACGGTGACGTTCCGCGTCGCCGACGCCGAGATGGGGCAGGGCATCCTGACCGCCGTGGCGATGATCCTCGCCGAGGAGCTCGACGCCGACTGGACGAAGGTGAAGGCCGAGCACGCGCCGGGTGACTCGGCGAAGTACGGCAGCCAGTCGACCGGCGGCTCGACGACGATCCGTCAGGGCTGGGAGCCGATGAAGAAGGTGGGCGCGCAGGCGCGCGCGATGCTCGTCGGGGCGGCGGCGGAGCGGCTCGGCGTCGCGGCGGAGGAGCTGACGACGGAGGCGAGCACGATCGTCCACGCGAAGACGGGCAAGCGCGTCCGCTACGGCGAGGTCGCGGCCGCGGCCGCCAAGGTGACGCCGCCGGAGTCGCCGGCGTTCAAGGCCCCGGAGCGGTATCACCTCGTCGGCAAGGCGACGCCCCGACTCGACACGCGCGCCAAGGTCACGGGCGACGCGGTGTACGGCCTCGACGTGCGCCTGCCCGGGATGCTCGTCGCGCAGGTGGCGCGGCCGCCGGTGCTCGGCGCCAGGCCGGCGAAGATCGACGACGCCGCGGCGCGCGCGACGCCCGGCGTGCGCGACGTCGTGACGATCACGAGCGGCGTCGCCGTGATCGCCGATCACTTCTGGGCGGCGAAGCGCGGCCGCGACGCGCTGGTGATCGACTGGGAAGGCGGCGACGCCGGGCTCGACAGCGCCGCCGTCTCGAAGAAGCTCGCCGGCGCGGTCGGCAAGGGCGTCGACGTGCGCAAGGAGGGCGACCCCGCGAAGGCGATCGGCGGTGCGAAGCAGAAGCTGCGCGCCAGCTACGAGGTGCCGTACCTCGCGCACGCGCCGATGGAGCCGCTCAACGCGACGGTGCACGTGCACGACGGCATCTGCGAGATCTGGACCGGCACGCAGTCACCGAGCTTCACCGCGATGAAGGCGGCGCAGATCCTCGCGATCAACCCCGAGAAGGTGAAGGTGACGACGACGTTCCTCGGCGGCGGCTTCGGCCGGCGGTCGCAGACCGACTTCATCGCCGACGCCGTCGAGGTCGCACGCGACGCCAAGGTGCCGGTCAAGACCGTGTGGACGCGCGAGGACGACGTGCGCGGCGGCCAGTACCGGCCGGCGGCGCTGTCGGAGATCGAAGGTGCGCTCGACGGCGACGGCTGGCCCGTCGCGTGGGTGCAGCGCATCGCCTCGCCGTCGATCCTCGCGGCGCTCGGGCCGCTGAAGCAGGGCATCGATCGCACGTCGGTCGAGGGCGTCGACAACATGCCGTACGCGATCGCGAACGTGCACGTCACCTACGCCAACCCGAGCCTGCCGGTGTCGACGTGGTTCTGGCGCTCGGTCGGCAGCTCGCAGAACGCGTGGGCGGTCGAGCACTTCCTCGACGAGCTCGCCCGCCTCGGCGGCAAGGATCCGCTCGAGGTGCGCCGCCGCCTCCTCGCCGACAAGCCGCGCCACCTCGCCGTGCTCGAGGCCGCCGCCAGGGCCGCAACCTGGGGCACGCCGGCGC
>JAIOII010001754.1 GCA_019912685.1 Kofleriaceae bacterium | reverse complement strand
GCTTCGCGCACAGCGCGGGGTCGCGGGTCGCCGGCGCGGTGACGACGGCGGTGTCGAGCGCGCGATCGCAGCCGTGCGGGCACGGCGTCGCATGCGCGCCGATCCGCGGGATCGCGGCGGCGAGCAGCCGGCGCGCCTTGTCGCTGTTGGCGGTGAGCACGCGGATGATGTCGGTGACCTGCACGTGCGCATGGTCGGCGTGCCAGCAGTCGTAGTCGGTCACCATCGCGACCGTCGCGTAGCAGAGCTCGGCCTCGCGGGCGAGCTTGGCCTCGGGCAGGTTCGTCATGCCGATGACCGAGGCGCCGAGCGCGCGGTGCATCTCGCTCTCGGCCTTCGTCGAGAACTGCGGCCCCTCCATGGCGACGTAGGTGCCGCCGCGGACCATCGGCAGCCCGAGCTCGGTGCCGACCTCGCACAGCGCCCGCGCGAGCCGCGCGCACACCGGCTCGGCGAGCGAGACGTGCGCGACGAGCCCGGTGCCGAAGAACGTCTTCGGCCCGCGCAGCGTGCGGTCGATGAACTGATCGACGACGACCATCGTGCCCGGCGCCAGCGATTCCCGGAGCGAGCCGACCGCGCTCACCGACACGAGCTGGGTCGCGCCGGCGCGCTTGAGCACGTCGATGTTGGCGAGGAAGTTGATCTCGTGCGGCGGGATGCGGTGCCCGCGCCCGTGGCGCGGCAGGAAGACCACCCGGTGCTCGCCGAGCCGGCCGCAGAGGACGTCGTCCGACGGCGCGCCGAACGGCGAGCGCACCTTGATCCACTGCTGGTCGGTCAGCCCGTCGAGCTCGTAGACGCCCGTGCCGCCCACGATGCCGATCGCTCCGGCTGCCATGGGCCCGGACGTACCACACCCGCACCCCGGATGGGCCTTGACGCCCCCCGCCTCTCCACGCTAGAACTGACACGTCAGTTCCGTAGAAAAACAATGAGTTATATGCGTTCCCCCGAGCGGCAGCGGCAGATCCTCTCCTGCGCCAAGCGCGTCTTCGCCGAGCGCGGCTTCCACGCGGCGAACGTCTCGCACATCTGCGCCGCCGCCGGCATCGGGCGCGGGACGCTCTACCTCTACTTCGCCAACAAGCGCGCGGTGCTCACCGCGATCCTGCGCGAGACGCTCGAGCGCGTGCGCGCGCTCATGGAGCGCCAGTCGGCGGAGGTCTCGTACGCGCCGCCCGAGAAGATCACGCGCACGCAGGCGATCGAGTACACGTCCCAGCAGCTTCGCCAGCTGCTCGAGGTCGCGTTCGAGGACGAGCACACGCTGCGCATCCTCCTGCGCGAGGCGGTCGGCCTCGACGTCGACGTCGAGCAGCTGCTCGGCGAGATCGACCTCGCCCTCGTCTCGATCGTCGAGCGCTCGCTCGTCGCCTCGCAAGCGGCCGGCTTCGCCCGCCCGCTCGACGCCCGCGCCGTCGCCACGATGGTCGTCGGCGGCGTCGAGAAGCTGGCGCTCGCGGCGCTGCGCAGCGACGAGCCGGTCGAGGTCGACCGGCTGGCCCGCGAGGCCACACGGCTCCACGCGATCGGCATCCTCTCGGACCGCCTCAAGAAGGAGACCTCACCCCCATGACGACGCTCACCGAACGCTGGCTGCGCCCGCAGCGCCCTCGCACGCAGTTCCCGCCGTACGAGCTCGGCGACGCCGACATCGTCGGCATGGCCCAGGCCCGCACCGACACCGTGGCCCGCATCTATCACAAGGGCCACGAGCAGGCCTGGGACGGACGCCAGGTGCTCGACGAGCTCATCGCGAAGCACGGCGGCATCCACTTCCCCGAGGACAAGCGCGACGCGTTCGGCACGGTCGCCTCCGTGCTGCTCTGGGGCGAGCTCGCGGCCTGGTCGATCAGCGCCGATCTCGCGCTCAAGCTCGACGAGACCCCGGCCAAGATGGCGGCGTCGAGCCAGGTGTTCGACGAGGCGCGCCACTTCTACACCCTCCGCGACTACCTCTGGCGCGCCAACGTGCCCGTGAAGAAGCTCGGCGGCTGGAGCCGGCGCCTCCTCGTCGAGCTGCTCGAGACCGAGAACCTGCTCTACAAGGTCGTCGGCATGCAGCTCCTGGTCGAGAGCATGGCCGTGGTCATCTTCCGCAGCATCGCCGACGCCAGGATCGAGCCGGTGCTCACCGACCTCCTCTACTACTTCGAGCGCGACGAGGCCCGCCACGTCGGGCTCGGCGTCCTCACCCTGCCCGACGTCCTCGAGGGCCTCTCCGATCGCGACGCGCTCTCGCTCTGGTGGTTCCAGACCCGCATGCAGCTCGAGATGATCATGGGCGGCCTCAACATCAACCCGTCGTTCGTCGCGCTCGGCGTCGATCCGGCGGCGATGAACCTCGCCGGCTTCCGCTACCACCACGAGATCATCAGGCGCATGAAGAACACGCGGCCGGGGCGCGGCACCGATCAGGCGTCGGTCAAGGGCCTCTTTCGCCTCTCGAAGACGGCGCAGGACGCCTTCCAGAACCTGTTCTTCCCGACGGCGGCGCCGCCCGCCTGGCAGCGCACGTTCCTCGCGACCATGGTCGGCGTGGCCCAGCGCACCGACCGCTGGCTCGCCCGCCGCGCCGCCTGATCGCTCGGGCTCAGGGAACCGGCTGGGCGCCGAGGCGCATCAGCAGGTCGTTCACGTCGCCGCGGAGCTGCGAGCGCGCGAGCACGCCGCGCGCGCCGCCCGAGCGGATGTGCATCTCGTCGGGCAGGATGAAGAACGAGCGCAGGCGGTCGCCGAACGAGAAGCGGATGCTCGCCTGCACCGTGAGCCACGGCGGCTGGAGCAGGAACGCGACGAACTGGGCGCCGTTCCAGCCGCGGTTGAACACCCAGAGCCCGTCGTCGGGCGGCGCGACCTCCTTGAACTTGTGGTGCGCCGCCCATCCGCCGACCAGCGGGAACGGGTCCTGGTAGCACTGGACGTGCACGGTGGTGCGCACCTCCTGGCTCATGTTCATCATCGCGTGGACGACGTCGGGGCGCGGCATGGTCAGAACCTGTAGCCGATGCGCAAGAAGAGCGAGCTGTTGATGATGCTCGACTGCGGCACGCCGGTCATCGTCATCGGATCGGTGATCGTGATCTTCTGCAGGCCGACCGAGGCCGACGCGGCCCCGAACCAGTCCTTCTTGAAGCGGTAGTAGCCGACCACCGAGCCCTGCACCGCGCTCGTGTTGGCGCTGCCGTAGCAGGTGTCGACCTGGCCCGGCGCGCAAACCGCGCCCGCGTTGTCGTCGGCGGTCGAGACGACCGCGACGTCCCCCTGCACCTCCGCCTTGCCGTCCTTCAGGTCCTTGGTGCCGGCGAGCCGGATGATCTGGGAGGTCGAGCGCGCGTAGCTCGCCTGGCCGACCCCGACGCCGCGCACGAACGACAGGTCGAGACGCACGCCGCCGTAGAAGCGGCGGTCGACCGCCTGCACGAGCAGCTCGATCGCCTGCGCCGCTGGCAGCGTCTTGTCCATGAGCGGGTTGTTGGGATCGGCGCTCGCCGCGAGCGTGACCTCGGGGCGGCGCCGCGCCGCCAGGCCGGTCGTGAGCGCGAAGCGGTTCACGCGACCGAACGTGCCCGACACGGTCCCGCGCACCGAGTCGGCGGCGATGCGCTGGACCTCGGCGTTGTTGATGACGGCGCCGTCGATCGTGTTGCCGACGTTCTCGAGCTGGTTCGCGACCTGCTGCTCGAACGCCTCGGTGTCGATGCGGTTGACGCTCAGGTTCGTGCGCAGCCGCGTCGACGGCTTGTACTGCACGCCCAGCGTGAGGTTGGTGAGCGCGAAGCCGGCGGAGCCGGTGACGTCGACGACGACGTAGTGGTAGAGGTCGAGCCTGGGCGAGCGCCGCGCGTAGCCGTTGGTCGTGACGAACACGCGCGGCTTCTCGAACGTGCCGGTGCGCGTGTCCTTGCTGGTCGGCACGATCGCGACGCCGCCGATCGCGCCGTACGTGCGCGAGGTGCGGTACGCGGCGCCGAACCCGCCGGCGACCGGCACGACGCGCCCGGTGTCGGAGTTGGTGGCGTCGACGCCGCGCGGGTAATCGGTGAGGACCGAGCGCGAGCCGCGCAGCGGGTACGCACCGAGGAAGCCGAGGTACGTCCAGCGCGCGCTCTTGGCGTAGTCGAGGCGCACGCCGTCGATCTTGACGGCCGCGAGATCGCCGATCACCTGGCGCCCGACGAACAGGTCGCTGCGGCGGCCGCCGCGCACGAGGTACAGCTCGCGCACCTCGTACTCGTTCTCGCCGAACTGCCCCGACTGGATCCGGTTCCGGTCGCCGCGATCGATGCCGAGGGCGTCGTTGATGAGATCGCCGTTGACCGCGCGGACCCGGCCGTCGGCGCGCAGGTCCCAGCGCCCGCCGCGGAGGTGTCGCCCGTCGATCTGCGCGCGCAGCTCGGTGAACAGGCGGTTGAACGGCGACGCGTTGGGCACGGTCGCGCCGCCGGCGACGAGCGCCGTCGACTGGCCGCCGCTCTCGCGGAAGATGAAGCTCGTCGAGGTCAGGCTGCCCTGCCAGAGCGTCTTGTCCTCGTCCTCGTCTTCCTTGTCGATGAAGAAGCGGTCCTCCTCGACGGACTGGGCGCGCGCGGCCCCGGCCGCGGCCGCGACCACGCCGAGCGCGACGGCGAGCCTCGCCGCCCTCACCGGCACACCGACTCCCGGCCCCAGATCGCGATCGTGGCCTGCGCCGGGATCCACGTGTTCGGGTTGTGGCACGTGCTGCACACGATCTGCACCGCGTGGTTGACCCCGGCGACGTTGCCGACGCGCAGCGCGTCGTCGCGGTGACAGCCGAAACACTCGGCGGTGATCGCGCCGTAGTTGCCGGCGCGGTGGCAGTCGTTGCACGCGACCGTACGGTGCAGGCCGGTCAGGTTGCACCCGACGGTCGTGTGGTCGAAGCGCGCCGGCGCGAACGCCCACTGCGTGTGGCACTCCCCGCACCGCGGCGACAGCGCGTTCTGGTGGATGTCGTCCTGGCGGTGGCAGTTGATGCACAGGTTGCCGGTGCCCGCCATCGGCCGGCTGTCCTTGTGGCAGCGGGCGCAGGCGAGGTTGTCGTGGCTGCCGGTGAGCGAGAAGTCGCCGACGTCGTGGAGCGGCTTGATGTCGGTGAACGAGACCGTCGTGTGGCAGGTCTCGCAGACCGTGCCGTACTGGCCGATGTGGACGTCGGGCTCGGGGTGGCAGCCGAAGCAGTTGGTCGGCCGCGGCTTGAACGTCACCGACGGGTGGCAGTCGCTGCAGCGCGTGGTGAGGTGCTTCCCGTCGAGCGCGAAGCGCGACATCGTGTTGTGGTTGAAGATGTTGTCGCCGGTCGTCTTGTGGCACTTGTCGCACGTCGAGCCGAGGCGGCCCTTGTGCACGTCGTCCTTGGCGTGACAGCCCTGCGCCGAGCACGTGGTGGGCGTGCCGTCGTACGCGCGCTTGGGATGGCAATCGGCGCAGTCGGCGATCTTGGCGTGCAGGCCGGTGAGCGGCCACTTGGTGTCGTCGGTGTGATCGAAGCGCACCGCGTCCCAGAGGCCGGGGCTGTGGCACGGCGTGCACTCGTCGCCGAGCGTGCCCTTGTGCAGCGAGTCCTCGTGGCAGCGGACGCCGCACTCGAGCGGCGTGTTCTTGAACTGATCCTTGGGATGGCACTGGGCGCACTTCACGAACTTGTGCGCCTTGACCAGCGGGAAGCGCGAGCGCGGCCCGTGGTAGACCTCGACGCTCTTGTCGGTGAGCTCGAGCTTGCCCGCGCCCTTGTGGCAGCCGAGGCACTCCTTGTCCGTGAACTTCTCCTTGGGGTGCACGTTCCGGTGCTGGTGGCAGCCGCGGCAGCCGACCTTCGCCGGGTCGAAGCGCTCGAAGTCGTCGGGCGCCTTGCCGCGGTGACACGAGCGGCACGTGATCTCGTCGTGGCGACCGGTCAGCTTGAACTTGGTCTGCTTGTCGTGCTGGAACTTCGTCGCGTTCTTCGCCCAGTCGGTCGACGCGGTGCTGTGGCACGTCGTGCACGACGGCGGGGACCCGCCGAACGCGGCGAAGCGATCGCCGTGCTTGTTGTCGCCGGCGTGGCAGCCCGACGTCTCGCAGGACTTGTCCGGCTTCTTCTCCCCGCGCGCCTTGGTGTGGCAGTCGTAGCAGGCGTTCTTGCGGTGCGCCGGACCGAGATCGAAGGACGTGCGCGCGTCGTGGTTGAACTTGTACTTGTCGAGCGCGCCGTACGCCGGCGAGTGGCACCACTCGCACTCCTTCTTGTCGAAGAGGTGATCGTCGTGCGGGCTGTCGTGGCAGTTGCCGCAGAAGTCGGGCTTGGAGCCCTTCAGGTTGAACAGCGCCTTGGGGTGGCACTTCGCGCAGGAGACGTCCTCGTGCGACCCGAGGAGCGGCATGAGCGCGTCCTTCTTGTCGTTGTGATCGAACTCCATGTTCGACTTGGGCGGGGTCCACACGCTCTCGCCGTGACAGCGCTCGCAGCCCAGCATCTCGCGCCGGTCGAAGCCGTGGGGCTGGTCGGCCTTGTGGCACGAGCCGCACAGCCGGTCCTCGCCGAGGAAGGTGCGCAGGCCCTGGCTGTTCTTCTTCTTGTGGCAGTCCGCGCAGTCGATCGCGGCGTGCTTGCCCTGCAGCTTCCAGCCGGTCAGGCCGTGATCGAACTTGTCCTGCCCGCCGGCGATCGAGCGCCAGCCCATGATGTCGTAGCCGCGGCCCTTGTGCTCGAGGTGGCACGACTCGCACTTCTTGCCCTTCACGAGCGAAGAGGAGTGGAAGCCCTTGCCGGACGCGATGCGCGCGCGCAGGTCGCTGTGGTCGTGGCAGTCCAGGCAGCGCTCGTTGATCGTCTCGCGGCCGCCGTCGTGGCAGAGGTTGCAGTTGGAGGTTCCGTCGATCGACGCGTGCGACGCCGACAGCGCGCCCGGCGAGGACGTGAAGAAGTCGCCCTGCGCACGCGCGGTGCCGGTCCAGGCAGCGACGAGCAGCGCGGCGACGCACGCGATGCGCACCCACATCGGCATGAGTCTACCAGGCCCGATCCCACGACGCCCAGATGTGCGCCGCACCAACGATCGTCAGGAGGATCGTGAAGGGGACGTGGACCTTCTTCCACGAGTGGAGGAGGAGCGCCGCCTTGGGCGCGATCACCGACGAACGCTGGATCTTGATCATGCGCGCCGTGCGACGCAAGAGATCGCGCCGCTGCTTGCCGGTCATGCCGAGGCGGCGCAGGCGGCCGCGGCGCGCGAGCCAGCGCGCGGGGCGGCGCGCGTCCTCGACGAGCAGCCACAGGAGCGTGTAGATGACGCCGGCGTGCGTCGCGACCTTGTCGGCCTTGACCTTGTGGTCGTAGAGCTCGCGATCGATCTCCGCCATCGCCACCGGGTTCTGGCCGCGGTGCTGCTGGAACGAGCGCTCGTGATCGAGCTCCTCGAGCTCGCGCCCGCTCGAGAGCTCGGGCACCTGCGTGTACAGGTAGCGCCCGACGAAGCCGCTCACCGCCACGATCACCATGCTCCACAGCGCGATGTCGACCCAGGTGCCGAGCCGGAGCGCGGAGTGCAGCACGATGAACATCGGACCGACGGTGCCGGCCATCAGGTGGAAGTCGAACCACATCGTGTTCGACGCGATCCAGCGGAACGGCTTGAAACGGCGGAACATCGGATAGACCGCCGCGATGATCATGAGCGCGGTGCCGACGAGGCCGCACTGGATCGCGAGCTCGTCGCCGGCGCGGAAGTGCACCTTCTCGAGCACGCCCTCGACCGGCAGCTCGGCGAGCTCGGGCACCTTGCGCAGCTGGTGGTACTGCCACGACAGGGTCGGGGCGTACATGCGGAGAAGCACCTCGGCGAGGACGACGAGCCACGCGAACAGGCCGATCGTCCACATGAACAGCGGGCCGAAGCGGCCGCGCCGCACCTTGGCCTCGCCGCCCGAGCGCACCGCGACGCCCTCGGTGAAGGCGTAGGTCGGGAGCACCTCGCGGCGATCGCCGTCGACGTCGTGCTCGTAGCCGGCGCGCGCCGCCGCCGCGGTCGCCGGCGAGCGCTCGCGGAACAGGTCGTACGCGTTCAGCTCGATGAGCGAGCCCGTGGGGCATGCCGAGATGCACGCCTGGTCGCCGTAGCTCGCGCAGTGGTCGCACTTGTTGGCGATGCGGCGCGGGCGCGCGACGCGGCCGGTGCCGGGGCCGAACGCGAGCGCCTTCTTCTTGTCGAGGCGCTTCTTGAAGGCCCAGCGCACGAGCGGGCTCTGCTCGTCGATGTCGACCATGTCGATCGCGCCGTACGGGCAGCTCTGCGCGCACGCGGTGCAGCCGGTGCAGGTGGCCTCGTTGATGACCACCTCGCCCCGCTTCTGGTCGTACTTGATCGAGTCGTACGCGCAGGGATCGATGCAGCGCTGATCCGTGCACGTGCGGCACGTGTAGACGAAGTCGAGCATGCCGAGCTGGTAGCCACCGAGCGTCAGGCGGCGCACGCCGTACCGCTCCTCGCACGCGATCTCGCACTGCTTGCAGTCGATGCAGCGATCGAGCTGGCGCACGCGCACGCTCTCGCCCGACACCGAGATGCCCTGGCGCACGAAGAAGTCGAGCACCTCCTGCTTCACGCCGGTGACGCCGTGCAGGCGCTGGCGCGAGGCCTGGATCGCGCGGCGAAAGCGCGCCTCGAAGAACGGGAACTTCACCGCGAGGTCGGCGACGAGCTTCTGCGTGAGCAGGATGACGCTCGACGGCGCCGTGGTGAAGAACGCGACCGGCGCGCCGCGCGTCGCGGAGAGCGCGCCGGAGTTGAAGAGGTCACCCTCGGCGAAGAGCGCGACGTTCTTCTTCGCGAGGCGCGCCATCGGGATCGGCTTGATGAGCGACTCGGCCTCGCGCTCCTCGGCGGTCATGCCCTCGAGGCGATCCTGGAGCTCCTTGCGCTCGGCGAGCTCGTGCGGCTCGAAGACGCCGGCGGCGATCTGCCCGCTCACCAGGTAGACGACCGGCGCCGGCTCGCCGCGCGGGACGCTCGTCGGATCGGCGACGATGTGGTCGCGCTCGATCGCGCGGTGCACGAGGTCGTGCGACGTCATCGCCGCGACGATGACGTCGTTGGGCACGCCGTCGAAGAACGGCAGCTGACGGATGTCCGCGTAGCTACGCCGGAGGTCGGGTGGTAGCATCGCGGCGGGATCGACCGCCGGCATGTTCGGATCCACCGCGAGGCGAAACGGAGTGCTCATCGGAGCGGAGGCGGAAGCGGAGCCAGAGGCGGCAGCGGTTGCGGAGGCGGAGGCAGGCACCGGCCCCGTAGTTCAAGCAAGCGGTGGACCGAGGACGGTGTCCTGCGGCTGTCCCCAAATGCCGGGCAATCGTAGCAGCTTAGCCAGCCGCGGTCACGTGACCCCGCCAGCCGCCTGGGGTCTGCACTCTCTCCTCAGCCTTACCCTTACCCTTACCCTCACCCTTACCCTTCTACGCTCTCATCCCGCGCACGCCGATCCGGCCACGCTCCCCCCGCCGACGCTGCGCGCCGCGTCCGATCTGGACGGGCTCCACATCTGGCTCGGCCCGATCGGCGCCGCGACGCACGTCGATGGCTCCTGGGACTCGGCGTGGGGTGGCACCGTCGCCGCGCTCCGCATCCGCGAGCAAGCGCCGCTCGGCGCCGTGGGCGCGTGGCTCGGCGGCACACACTATGCGCTCCGCGACGGCGGCCGCGTCTGGCTCGAGGGCGTCGCGGGGACGCGGCGGCTCGGCGGACGCATGCTCGGAGCGGCGGCGGGACCGGTTGTCGAGCTGGCCGATCTGCGTCATCCTCGACTGGGCGCGCAGGCGTCCATTTGGTGCTTCGCGGGGGTTGTGCCCTACGCGAGGCTGGGTGTATTGGAGGCGTCCGGTCCGTTCGTCGAGGTGGGGATCAGCCTGAGCCTCCCCGCCCTCCGCTTCTGACCTCTTCTTTGACAAGTGATCCTGGGACGTTGGCTCTGCGATCATGGCCGTTGACTTTGGGGCCGTGGAGGGGGTAATCCCTTCTCCTACCGTTTCACCGTCAGCGTATCTTTCCATCGAAGCAACCCATCAACCTTTTCTCACGGGGCGTAGCGCAGCCTGGTAGCGCACTTGGTTCGGGACCAAGGAGTCGGAGGTTCAAATCCTCTCGCCCCGACGAAAGCTCTCAACTACCTGTCGTGGAAGTCGTGGCCGGGACCAACGCGAACGTCAAGAAACAGCCGCGCGATGTCGCGGCGCTGAACGTCCTCGTCGTCGACGACGATCAGGATGTCTGCGAGTACCTCTACGACTTCCTGTCGTCGGAGGGTTTCACCGTCAAGCTCCAGCAGGACGCGACGCAGGCGCTCGACACCCTGCGCGAGAGCGAGTTCCACGTCGTGGTGCTCGACCTCATGATGCCCAAGCTGTCGGGCATCGACCTGCTCGGGCAGATCCGCGCCGTCGACGACGACATCGCGATCATCATCCTCACCGGATACCCGAGCCTCGAGACGGCGACCTCGTCGATCGAGCACGACGTCTCGGCGTACATCCGCAAGCCGTTCTCCGTGGACGAGTTCCGCGAGGCGATCGGACGCATCGCGAAGAAGAAGGGCCTCATCCTCCGCCGCGAGGACGAGCTGCACGCGACGATCGGCCGCTCGATCCGCGAGCTGCGCAAGGCGCGTGGCCTGACGCTCAAGCAGATGTCGCGGCGCACGAACCTGTCGGTGTCGCTGCTCTCCCAGATCGAGCGCGCCGAGTCGAGCGCGAGCGTGTCGTCCCTGTTCAAGGTGGCGACCGCGCTCGACGTGAAGCTGACCGAGCTCTTCGGCCAGTTCTAGGGCGCGCGGACGACGCCGGTGAGGTCGCCTTCGGAGAAGGCGACGTAGGGGCGGTCGGTCTCGTCGAGATCGAAGACGAAGCCGACGATGGGCCCGGCGAAGCCGGTGAGCGACGTGTCGGTGAACGTGTTGCCCGACTGGCGGAAGACGCGGAGCGCGGAGCGCGACGTCGGCGCAGGCCAGGTGCCGGGCGCGGGCGTGTGCGCGGCCTCGTGCGCGACGAGGACGATCGCGCCGGTGGTGTCGACGCGGAGCTGGAGCGAGAGGAAGAGCGTGCTCGGTGACGCGGTGAAGGTCGCGACCGGGGACCACGTGTTGCTCTCGAAGCGAGTGATGTGGAGCGCTTCGTCGGCGCCGATCCACGCCAGCACGGGGCGGCCCGACGGATCGACGTCGATCGCGTACGCGCCCGGAAGCGGCGCGGCGCCGGAGTCCGGAAGCGCGACGAACGCGAGGGACGGTCGATCGTAGGCGCGGATGTCGAGGCCGCCGGAGATGGTGGGGACCGCGACGATCACGGTCATGCCGCCCGCGGCGATGTGCGGCTGCTCGGACGACGCGGGAAGGCCGGAGAGGATCGGGACACCGCCGACGACGGTGCCGCGGCGGTAGACGTGGACGCCGGTCGCCTGCATCGCGGCCCAGGGCTCGCCGAGACCGTCGATCGCGACCGACGGCGGGAGCAAGCCCGTGAGCGGGATCGGCCAGAAGCGCGTGCCGTTGCCGGACGGATCGACGTCGACGGTCTTCACCTCGAGCGTGCCGTTCGGATAACGCCGGCCCTCGAGGCGCATCGTGCCGCGGCTGAAGGTGCGAAACAGCGAGCCGTCCTCGGCGAGCGTCGTCCACGTCTCGCCGTCGAGGCGCACGCGCGCTGCGGGCGCGACGACCTCGATGAACGGGCCGTTGGCGAAGAGGCCGGTCGCGGCCTGGCGAACGATGCCGCCGCCGACCGGCG
>JAIOII010000181.1 GCA_019912685.1 Kofleriaceae bacterium | reverse complement strand
ATCGCGTCCTTCACGACGACGGCGTCGCCGGCGAGGACGCCGGCGGCGCCGGTGGCAGCGGTGGGCGCGGGGTCGACGGCAGAGAGCAGCGGGCTGATCGACGCGTCGGCGAGCCCGGGCTCCGGCTCGCGCGCGGCGATCCAGTCGGGCGCGAAGACGGGTACGGACGTGCGCGCGAGGAACGTGAGCGCGCGGCCGGGCTGGCGGCGCGTGAGGAAGCGCTCGCCAGCGCGGAGGAACAGCTCGGAGGCGGCTGGCATCCGCGCAGTATGCGCGAAGCGGAGATGGCGGTGTGCGCCCTTCGACTCGGGCCTGCGGCCCTCGCTCAGGGCGAACGGAGGTTGCGACGACGACGCAGGCCGAGCAGCGCGAGGCCGAGCAGCGGCCCGGCGCCCGCGCCCGTCGAGCAGCCGCCGCCGTCTGCGCCCGGGTCCTCGCCCGGATCGACACCCGCGTCGCCGTCAGCTCCCGGATCCGGATCCTCGCCGGCGTCCGGCTCCGTCGGACCGCTGCGCGGGTGCACGACGATCGACATTGTCACCTTCGGGCCGAACCAGGTCACGCCCTCCTGCAGGAGCTGGAAGGTCTCGTCGAACCGCGTCGTCTGCTCCACCTCCGGCGCCACCATGACCCACGTGAAGCGGCCGACCATGCCGGGCGCGTACGTCGAGTGGTCGGCGCCGCTCGGCCGGTTCGGCGCGAGCCAGTTGCCCTCCTTGAAGAACGCCGATTCGCGGTCCTGCGGGTCCTGCGTGCCGGCCCGCGTCTGACTCACATCCCACGTGACGTTGCCGTCGTTCTTCAGCTCCATCCACACGACCGCCTCCTCGCCCGACGTCAGCTCCGCCGGCGCCTCCATCACCGGCGCGCTCGCCTCGTACCGCCGCACCGGGCAGTTCGGCGAGTCACCGCTCCCCGCCGCGCGGATCGCCAGGTGGTTCGCCACGACGCGCTGGTTGCCGTCGCTCGGGTAGTTCACGACGCCCGAGCCCGCGACCCACATCGTCGAGCTGCCGCCGCCGTCGAGGTTCACCGCGTCGGTCACGCCGAGGCTCTGGAACTGCGCGATCAGCTCGTCGCACGTCATGCCGGCGCGCCCGGTCGCGCGCCCGTCGACGACCATCAGGTAGAGCTTGTCCTTGCCGGCGTTCAGGCCGAGCGCCGTGCGCGGGTGGCGCGCCGTGCACAGGGAGTCGCCGTTGTTGTCGCGGCGCGTGCCGCCGACCAGGAGCGTCGGGTGCCCGCTCACGACCTCGCGCGCCCACGGCTCGACGCCGCCCGTGCCCTCGTGCGGCGGCAGCGCCACCTGGTTCGCGCCGAACTGCACCGGCGCGACGTAGCCGTGATCGGCGCCGCCCCACCCGGCGCCGCCGCTGCGCGACGGTCCGTTCGTCGAGTAGTCGGTGAAGCTGAAGAAGTCGCCGTTCACCGCGGCCTGCGCCCCGACGAGCGCGCCGAAGCTCGACACCGTGCGCTGGCGTTCGTTGCTCGCGGTCGCGCGCACGCTCACGCCGGGCGCGCACAGATCGACCACGAGCACGTTGAGGTTCTGGTTCGACAGCGTCCGGTGCAACCGCCGCACGCCGGGATGCGGGTCGCTCCACGTGTCGGCGGCGTACGCCGCCGCGGGCGCACCCGCCACGGTCGCGAACGCGAGCGCGAGCCGAGAAACCAAAGCTCGGGACATGGCTCCGGTCACAGCAAGTCCGGCGCCAGGCGCCATGCCAGCCTTTCCGCGCACCTGCACCGCGCACGCACTGCGCACGGGCGTGGGCACCGCGGACGACCGTCGGCGTCACTCCCTCCGCGCGGGACGCCCGAGTACAGTCCAGGCTCGATGACTCGCTTCGCCCTCCTCCTCACGTCCATCGCCCTCTTCACCGCCGCCGCCGCCTGCGGCGACAACGACGATCCGCCGCTGCCGCCCGCCGAGGACGTGCAGCTCTCGGGCCTCGACGGCCCCGTCGAGGTGCTCGTCGACGACCGCGGCATCCCGCACATCTACGGCACGACCGTCCACGACGTCCTCGTCGTCGAGGGCTACCTGATGGCGAAGGATCGCTTCGCGCAGATGGAGTTCATCCGCCGCAACGTCACCGGCCGCCTCGCCGAGGTCGCGGGCGCGCTCTCGCCCGGCCTCGTCGACGACGATCGCGAGAACCGGTTCCTCGGCTTCGCCCGCACCGGCCGCGAGATCTACGAGAGCCTGCCCGCCGACGCGCCGAGCCGCCTCATGGCCGAGGCGTTCGTCGACGGCATCAACCAGTACATCGATCGCGTGATCGAGGCCGACGGCTACGTCACCACCCGCGGCAACGAGGCGCTCGCGCTCATCACCGGCAGCGGCTTCTTCGGCCACTGGGATCCCGCCGACATCTTCGCGCTCGCCCGTTTCCAGGCGTGGAACCTGTCCTACGACGCCGGCTCCGACATCGCGCGCACCGCCGAGCTCGCCGGCGTCCTGAACGCGTTCCCGTCCGGCTCGCCCGATGCGCGCGTCGCGGCGCGCGCCGGCGTCCACGCCGACTTCTTCACGTCGAAGCCGGCGCGCCCCGCCTTCACCACCGACAGCGGCTTCCCCAACACCGGCACCGACACCGGCAGCCGCGCCCGCGTCGTCGGCCCCGAGCTCCCCGCGGCGCCCGCGCGCCTCCCTGACCCGCGCTCGCTCGCCGGCGCGCAGGCGTTCTTCGACGGCTTCGAGGACAACCTGCTCCTCCGCCGCGACCCGCACGTCGGCTCGAACAGCTGGGTCGTCTCCGGCGACGTCACCGCGAGCGGCAACCCGATCCTGTCGAACGATCCGCACCTCTCGCTCATCGCGCCGCCGGTGTGGTGGTACGTGCACCTCAACACCGCGCACCAGGACGGCGAGCGCGCGCTCGACACCCAGGGCGTCGCGTTCGCCGGTCTGCCCGGCGTCGTGCTCGGCTTCAACCGCGACCTCGCGTGGAGCGCGACGACGACCGGCTACGACGTCACCGACGTCTACGACGAGGAGATCACGTTCCGCAACGACGGCACGATGCAGGCGCCGGTCTGGGTGCCGGTCTCGGCCCGCTTCCAGGGCGCCGACGTGCCGCTCGAGGTGATCGACGAGACGATCAACGTCCAGGGCCAGCCGACGCCCGAGGTGTTCCGCATCCACGTCGTGCCCCACCACGGGCCGATCATCCCGGGCTCGCTCGTGCCGCCGGCGATGGGCAACCAGACGGCGGGCCGCGCGCTCTCGGTGCGCTACACCGGCCACGAGGTGTCCAACGAGCTCGCGTTCTTCGAGGGGCTCGTCGGCGCGCGCACGTTCGAGGAGGCCGAGGCCGCGCAGGACAGCTTCCGCGTCGGCTCGCAGAACTTCTCGTTCGTGTCGGCGACCGAGGGCATCCGCTGGTCGACCGAGTCGCGGGTCCCGCAGCGCGACCCGATGGCGTGCACGTTCGCCTACGACGCGAACGGCGTCCCCAGCGGCGTCTCGCCGCTGTTCGTGCTCGACGGCGCGAGCGGCGACCACGAGTGGACGACCGACCTCGAGGACCGCTTCGTCCCGCACGAGGTGAACCCGGCGCGCGGCTACATCGCGACCGCCAACCAGGACAACGTCGGCGTCACCGCCGACGGCAACCCGTGCAACGACATGTTCTACATCGGCGGCGACTTCGACGTCGGCTACCGTCAGGCCCGCATCCGCCAGCGGCTGGACGCGGCGGCGGCCGGCGGCGCGATCACGCCGGAGACGATGATCGCGCTCCAGGGCGAGACCGCGTCGAGCCTCGGCGAGGGTATGCGCGCGGCGATCGTCGCGTCGATCGACAAGGCGCTCGGCGACACGAGCGACGACCCGGCGCTGACGGCGGCGATGACCGAGATCGGCGCCGGCGGGCGCGAGATGCTCATGGATACGCGCACGCGGCTCATGGCGTGGTCGTTCGCGACGCCGCACGGCGTGGGCGCGACCGACGCCGCCGAGATCGCCGACAGCGTCGCGACCACCGTGTTCAACGCGATGCTCACGCGGCTCGCGCCGCTCGCCTTCGCTGACGAGAACGCGGCGATCGGCCGCGGCCCGGGCACGCTCCAGACCGCGCGCGCGCTCGAGTGGGCGCTCACCACGCCGAGCACGATGGCGACCTACCGCGCGAGCTACGAGAGCGACACGGCGTGGAACGACACCGTCCTCTGGGACGACCTCGGCACGATGAACGTGCTCGAGACCCGCGACGAGCGCGTCGTGCGCGCGATCGTCGCCGGCTACTCGTTCCTGAACGGACGCCTGGGCACCAACCGCGACGACTGGCGCTGGGGCCGCCTGCACACCGTGCAGTTCGGTCAGGTCGTGCCGGCGCTCGACGGGAACGCGCAGGTCTCGGTGCCGCCCGACAACGACCCGATGTTCCCCGACGGCTTCCCGCGCCACGGAGACCTCGGCGCGGTCGACCCCGGCAACTACGGCGTCTACGGGACGACGAGCTTCACCTTCGGCAGCGGCGCCTCGCAGCGCCTCGTCGTCGAGATGACGCCCGACGGCCCGCGCGCGTATAACGCGATCCCCGGCGGCCAGAGCGAGGACCCCGACTCGCCGCACCACGCCGACGAGGCCGAGCTCTGGCGCACGAACCGCCAGCCGCCGATCCACTTCGCGCGCCGCGACGTCGAGGCGAACGCGGTCGCGCGGTACCGCTTCGTGAACGAATAGCGAAGCGAACGGACTGTCTCACCAGCGGGACTTGCGCCCACCCGTGGGCGGACCGAACCTACCGGGATGTCCACGAAAGACCCGGTCCTGCAGGTCGTGAAGCTCGGCAACCCGCCGTGGCCGACCATCGATCCGTTCCTGTTCTGCGTCCACCACGACGACGCGTACCCGGCAGGCAACGATCAGCTCGGCCCGGCGGCGTCGCTCGAGGGCCGCGACATCGGTCAGGACTTCGCCGGCAAGGACGGCTGGCGCATGTACCACGGTGACGTCGTGCCCGGCTTCCCGCAGCACCCGCACCGCGGCTTCGAGACCGTGACGCTCGCGCGCCGCGGCTACATCGATCACTCCGACTCGCTCGGCGCGACCGCGCGCTTCGGCAAGGGCGACGCGCAGTGGCTCACCGCCGGGCGCGGCATCGTGCACAGCGAGATGTTCCCGCTGCTCGACAAGGGCACGGCGAACCCGGTCGAGCTCTTCCAGATCTGGCTGAACCTGCCGCGCGCCGACAAGATGGCGGAGCCGCACTTCACGATGTTCTGGGCCGACACGATCCCGGTCGTGCGCGAGGGCGGCGCGGAGATCACGATCGTCGCCGGGGCGCTCGCCGGCGTGACGCCGCCAGCGCCACCGCCGCAATCGTGGGCGTCGCGCGCGGAGAGCGACGTGGCGATCTGGACGATCACGCTCGCGCCCGGCGCGTCGTGGACGATCCCGGCGGCGCGCTCGACCGAGACCAACCGCACCGTCTACGTCTTCCGCGGCGACGGCGGCGTGCGCTTCGGAGACCGTCCCGTCGAGCTCGGCCACGTCGTCGCGCTCGAGGCGTCCTTGCCCGTGACCGTCACCGCCGGTGCGGGCGGCGCCGAGCTCCTGCTCCTCCAGGGCCGCCCGATCGGCGAGCCCGTCGTGCAGTACGGCCCGTTCGTCATGAACAGCCAGCAGGAGATCCAGCAGGCGTTCCAGGACTACCGGCGCACGCAGT
>JAIOII010000022.1 GCA_019912685.1 Kofleriaceae bacterium | reverse complement strand
GATCTGGGTGTGCGGAAGGAACCTCATCGCGAAAGCCTCTCGTCCCAGGCTACCGGCCCGAGGCCGGCTCGCCGACCTCCTCGGCCTCGACCTCGCTCGGCAGCGGCTCGCGCGGGGCCTCCCCGGTCGGCGAGCCGACCGGGTCGAGCCACTCCAGATACTCCTCGGCGCGGCCGTGCAGCGCGTCCTCGTCGTCGTCGGCGAGCGCGACGTCGTCCTCGGCGCCGGGCGCCGGGGCGAAGCCCTGCAGGTCGGCCGCGTCGGCCGACGTGAGCGTCTGCTCCTCGAGCGCGAGCGCCTCCTGGGCGACCTTCTTCTTCGCCGGCGCCTTGGGCTTCTTCGCCGCGGCGGCGGGCTTCTTGGCCTTCGGGGCCTTGTCGGCCTTGTCGGCCTTGTCGGCCTTGTCTGCCTTCTCCGGCTTGGCCTTGGCGGCCTTGGGCTTGGCGGCGGCCTTCTTCTTCGGCTTCTCGCCCTCGTCCGCGCCCGACTTGTCGGCCTGCTTGTCGCTCTTGGTCGCCATGGCGACCGCGTGGATAGCCTTCCCCCGCCGCATCGTCAAGCCGGCGACACCACGACAAAAACTTGCCCCGGAACAGCACCCCTGGCCAAGTCGTTATGGACACACAGAGGCAGCCAGGAGTCGGACGATGAAGCACACGAAGATCGGGGTCCTGATGGGTGGGATGTCGAGCGAGCGCGAGGTCTCCCTGCGCAGCGGCGAGGCCGTTCTGGCGGCGCTCCGCGAGCGCGGGTACCGGGCCGAGCCGATCTACGTCGATCGCGAGCTCGACCTCGTGCTCCGCCAGACGTCGATCGACGTCGCGTTCATCGCGCTGCACGGCCGCTACGGGGAGGACGGCTGCGTCCAGGGCCTGCTCGAGACGATGGGCATCCCGTACACCGGCTCCGACGTGCTCGCGTCGGCGCTCGCGATGCACAAGGTGAAGGCCAAGGAGCTCTTCCGCCTCCACAACCTGCCGACCCCGGCCTACTACGTCGCGTCGCCCGACGACGCCCTCGTCCAGCGAACTCCGTTCGCTGGAGCCCGGCCCGAACCAGAAGATTGGGAGGACCCGATCGTCCGCCACGGCGACTTCGGCTATCCGTGCGTCGTCAAGCCGGCGCGCGAGGGCAGCTCGGTCGGCGTGACCATCGTGAACGGCGAGTCCGAGCTGGTCGCCGCGCTCGAGGCGGCTGGCTGCTTCGACGGCGACGTGCTCGTCGAGCGCTACGTCGCCGGCCGCGAGGTCTCGGTCGCGGTCCTCGGTGACCGCGCGCTCGGCGCCGTCGAGATCGCGCCGAAGTCCGGGTTCTACGATTACGGCGCCAAGTACACGCGCGGCGGCAGCGAGTACTTCATTCCGCCGCGCCTGTCGCCGGAGCGCTACCGCGGCGTGCTCACCCAGGCGGTGCGCGCGCACCTCGCGCTCGGCTGCCGCGGCGCGACGCGCGTCGACATGATCGTCGCCGACGCCGGCAACGAGTTCGTGCTCGAGGTGAACACGATCCCCGGCATGACGCCGACCTCCCTCCTGCCCAAGATCGCCGACGCGGCCGGCATCGGCTTCGGCGAGCTGTGCGAGGCGATCGTGCTCGCGGCGCACCTGCCGTCGCACCGTCCGCGCGGCGACCGCCGCGTCGCGCAGCGCAGCTTCGAGGGTGACGAGCGCCGCGCCGGAGCCCACTAGCGTGCGTCGCCGCGAGCGCCAGCTTCTCGGCGCGACCTGCGCGCTGGCGCTCGGTGTTCCGCTCGTGCTCTCGCACGTGCTCGACGACCAGGTGCAGGCGCGCCTCGCGCCGGCGCTGTCGCGCGCGACCGGGCAACGCGTCGCGCTCGGCGGCGTCGAGGC
>JAIOII010001753.1 GCA_019912685.1 Kofleriaceae bacterium | reverse complement strand
GGCCCCTGTCGAGCCCGTCGACGCCGTCGAGCCGGCCGTCGATCCCGACGATCCGATGAAGCTCATCCGCCCGGCGACCGGCACCGCCAAGCGCGAACATGGCTGAGCCAATGCCAGCCGGCGCGTCGGGGCCAGGCGATCCGCGGGAGACCGAGCTCGACGACGGCCGCATGCCGTTCGTCGAGCACCTGCGCGAGCTGCGGCTGCGGCTGCGCAACGCGGCCATCTTCTTCCTGATCGGCGTCATCGGCTCGTGGGCGTTCGCCGGCGACATCTACGACTGGCTTCGCCAGCCTCTCGAGCGCGCGTGGGCCAAGTACCCCGCGGTACTCGGGCCCGAGTCGAAGATGGCGTTCGCGTCGATCGTCGAGCCGTTCTGGGTCGACATGTCGGTCGCGCTGTGGGCCGGCATCTTCGTGTCGAGCCCGTTCATCTTCTTCCAGCTGTGGCGCTTCGTGGCGCCGGGGCTCTACCAGACCGAGCGCCAGACCGGCGTCTGGTTCTCGATCTTCTCGGCGGCGTTCTTCGTGAGCGGCGCGGCGTTCTGTTACTACTTCGTGCTCGAGCAGCTCTTCACGTTCCTGCTCGGCTACGCCGACAAGAAGACGCAGCCGGTGCTCATGCTGCGCGAGTACTTCGACCTGACGCGCAACATGATGCTCGCGTTCGGCGCGGTGTTCGAGCTGCCGCTGCTCATCTACTTCCTGGCGAAGATCGGGCTGGTCACGCACCGCGGATTGTGGCGCTTCAACCGCTGGTTCGTGGTCATCGCGTTCGTGATCGGCGCCATCCTCACACCTTCACCCGATGTGCCTACACAGGTGATGATGGCAGTGCCGATGATCGTGCTCTACAACCTGAGCATCGTCGTGGCGTGGGTGGTGGTGAGGAATCGCGAGAAGTCAGCTCCAGAGTGACCTACACCCTCCGGTGAGGTTCCTTGCACTGGTTTCATCCGATCGATTTTTCTTTCACGAATACATTGCGTCCTACCTGACGTCTTGCGCAAAGTGACGCTGGGTCACTTACGACCGGAGGGAACCATGCGTATCTCCCAACGCGGGACGCTGGCTGCGTCCGCTATGGCAATTCTGGGCGTCGGTGCCAGCGGCTGTACCGAACAGAGCACGATCGAGGACCTCGACCGCACGAGCATCACGGAGCACGAGCTCAACACGGCGGAACGAAGGGGTCGCGATGTCTGGTTCGAGAACACGTACGGCGGCGGCGCCTTCTTCGCGTTTCTCGCGAATCACCCGGATCCATCGAAACGGATCCGCATCGCGTTCAGCGAGGTGCTGAACACACCCCGCGCGCAGCGCTTCGCCGAGTGGGGTCTCATCAACGACCCCGACTGCTGGGAGAACCCGGCGGGCGGCCCGGACCTCTGCAGTGACCCGCTGGGCACCGGCGTGCTCGGCATCCGCAAGGAGCCGGGACCGGGCGGGACGACGTTCTTCGGCGTGACGTGCGCGTCGTGCCACGCCGGCTTCGACCCGCTCAATCCGCCGGAGGACCCGGCCGAGCCGACCTGGGGCAACGTCCACCCGACGATCGGCAACCAGCACGCGAAGTTCGGCAAGATCTTCAGCTACAACCTCGCGCCGACCGACGTCCGCCGGCTGATGTTCAACGCGTGGCCGGACGGCGCGGTCGACACGACGGCGCTCTTCAACGACAACATCATGAACCCGGGCGTCGTCACGGCGTTCTGGGATCACAAGAAGCGGCCCACGTTCGACATCGGGACGGGGCACGAGGAGATGCGCAACGGCCAGGGCGGCGAGGACGACGTCGGCGGCAAGCTGGCGGCGGTTCGCGTCTACACCAACATCGGCGTCTGCTTCGCCGAGTGCGTCGCGCCGCGAGCGGATCGCCCGGATCCCAACGCGCCGATCGACCTCGCGCAGTGCAAGCGCGACTGCGCGAACTTCCCGCCCGAGCAGGATCTCGACGACATGAGCGACTTCCTGGCGTCGGTGAAGAGCCCGGACTATCCGGGGCACCCGCACCAGGTGCTGAAGTACATCGCCGGTGGGCTCACGTTCGCGGTCGCGTGCAGCGACTGCCACTCGATGTCGGGTGAGGGCCGCAAGGTGCTCTCCGACGACGAGGTGAACCCGCTCGACGCGCAGGCGACCAACGCGTGCCGCGCGCTCTCGACGAACTGGGACACCGGCAAGCTGTGGGCGGCGTTCTCGTCGGACGTGTACAAGAACCGCGGCTACAAGGGCTACCGCACGATGCCGCTGGTCGGCATCTGGTCGACCGCGCCGTTCTTCCACAACCAGTCGATCGGACCGTGGGCGGCGGCGGACGCGTCGCCGGCGGAGCGCGCCGATGCGTACGAGGCCGCGATGTACGAGATGATGAGCACCACGCGCGTGCCGCTGGTCCACCGGCTGCCGTTCGCGCTCTCGCCGACGATCCCGGCGGGCACGCCCCTCCACTACATCTTCTCGCGTGACCCGGCGACGGGTCAGGTGCTCTGCACCGACGTGGTGGAGAACAAGGGCCACACCTACGGCGCGGACCTGTCGCCGGCGGCGAAGTCGGCCCTCATCTACTGGCTCAAGTACCAGTAGCGCCCGACCCGGCACTCGCCGGTCCATCCAGGCCCGTCAGGCGACCACCTGACGGGCCTTTGTTCATCCGGCGAGGAGGAGGCGTGGCGGGTCGGGCGGCGGCAGCGCGCCGAGGTGCGCGAGGACCCGCTCCACGAGCGCGGCGGCGTCGTGGCCGCCGGCCCAGCCGACCTGGGCCCAGTGGTCGAGCTCGGCCTCGGTGATCACCTCGCCCCACGACTGGGAGGCGGCGGTGACGAGGCCGTCGTTGGGGCCGTGCGCCCGGAGGAAGGTGTGGGTGACGCGGAGGAGCGGGTGCACCTTGCGGGCGTCGGCGGTGGCGCCGACGACGCAGGCGTAGCGGACGCCGGGGACGTCCGCGATCTCCTCGTTGAAGCGGGCCAGACGCTCGGTGGTGAGCCAGTCGACGGCGTCGCTGCCGACGCCCATGCGCGCGAGGGCGC
>JAIOII010001752.1 GCA_019912685.1 Kofleriaceae bacterium | reverse complement strand
ACACCGATCACGAACGCGCCGGCGATGGCGGGCACCGCGACGGCCGTGCTGCTGAACGACACGGTCTACGCGATCGTCGTCGGCGAGGGCACCGGCACGGACGGCATCGTCAAGCTCGGCCCCGAGGGCATCCGCGAGCTCACCGACGCGTACCGCCGCGCCGGCGTCGCCGGTCCCGACGCGCTCGACGGCGCCGAGGTGCACGACTGCTTCACGATCACCGAGTACGTCGCGCTCGATCACCTCGGGCTCACGCCGCCGGGCGAGAGCTGGCGCGCGATCGAGGACGGCACGATCGCGCCGGGCGGCCGGTTCCCGGTGAACCCGTCGGGCGGGCTCATCGGCCAGGGGCATCCGGTGGGCGCCTCGGGCGTGCGCATGATCCTCGACGCCGCCCGCCAGGTCGAGGGCGCGGCGGGGGACTACCAGGTGCCGGGCGCGCGGCGGTTCGCGACGCTCAACATCGGCGGCAGCGCGACCACCGCGTGCGCGTTCGTCGTGGCGAGGGGATCATGAAGGTCGAGATCGTGAAGCGCTGGGAGTCGCGGCTGCCGGCCGACGACGATCACCCGTACCGCACCGGCGCGTGGGCGCCGGACGCCGTCGAGTACGACGCCGACGGCCTCGACGTGGTCGCCGGCGCCGTGCCGGCCGAGCTCGACGGCTGGTACCTGCGCAACACCGAGAACCCGCTCCTGCCGAGCCTCGGCCGCTATCACCCGTTCGACGGCGACGGGATGCTGCACGCGGTGCGCTTCGGCGGCGGGCGCGCGTCGTACCGGAACCGCATGGTGCGCACCGCCGGGCTCGCCGCCGAGCTCGCGGCCGGCGCGCCGCTCTGGGCCGGCATCATCGAGGCCCCGGAGAAGTCGGCGCGCGACGGCTGGGGCGCGCGCGGGCGCATGAAGGATGCGTCGTCGACCGACGTCGTCGTGCACGCCGGGCGCGCGCTCACGACGTTCTACCAGTGCGGCGACGTGTACCGGCACGATCCCGACACGCTCGCGCCCGACGGCACGGCGCCGTGGGCGCCGGCGTGGGGCGTGTCGGCGCACGCCAAGGTCGACGAGCGCACCGGCGAGCTCCTGTTCATGAGCTACGCGAAGGAGGCGCCGTACCTGCGCTACGGCGTGGTCGGCAAGGACGGCGCGCTCGCGCACCTCGTCGACGTGCCGCTGCCCGGGCCGCGGCTGCCGCACGACCTCGCGTTCACCGAGCGCTTCACGGTGCTGAACGACTTCCCGCTGTTCTGGGATCCGGCGCTCCTCGCGCAGGGCGTGCACCGCCCGCGCTTCTACCCGGAGCTGCCGTCGCGCTTCGCGGTCATCCCGCGCCACGGCGCGACCGGCGACGTCGTGTGGTTCGAGGCGTCGGCGACGTACTGCCTCCACTTCATCAACGCGTACGAGGACGGCGACGAGATCGTGCTCGACGGCTACCGCCAGGCCGATCCGATGCCGCGGCCCGATCCGGCGGACGGCGTGTGGGGCCCGCTCAAGAAGATGGTCGACGTGCACGCGATGGGCGCGCGGCCCCACCGCTGGCGGCTCGATCGCCGCACCGGCAAGACGCGCGAGGAGCCGCTCGCCGACCTGGTGAGCGAGTTCCCGGCGGTGAACGGGCGCGTCGCCGGGCGCAGGCACCGCCGCGCGTGGGCGATGACGGCGAAGCCGGGCTGGTTCCTGTTCGACGGCCTCGCGCGCTTCGACGTCGACGGCGGCGCGACCGAGCGCTTCCGCTGCGACGAGGGCGTGTACCTGAGCGAGGCGCGCTTCGCGCCGCGCCCGGGCGGGCGGCGCGAGGACGACGGCTGGCTGGTCACGATCACCACCGACACGGTGCGCGACGCGAGCGAGGTGTGGATGTTCGACGCCGCCCGCGTCGCCGACGGGCCCGTGACGCGGCTCGCCCTGCCCGCCCGCGTCTGCCACGGCACCCACGCGTGCTGGGCCACGCGCTCGTGACGGACGCCTTCGTGCTCGGCGCGGTGCGGACGCCGCGCGGCAAGGGCTCGGCGCGCGGCGCGCTCGC
>JAIOII010001751.1 GCA_019912685.1 Kofleriaceae bacterium | reverse complement strand
CGCGCCAGCTCGTCGCCCGGCAACGGCTCGGCGCGCACGAGCCGGTCCATCCACGCGTGGAACCCGAGCCGCGGCAGCGGCAGCCGCCCGACGACGAGCTCGTACAGGCTCACGCCGAGCGCGTACGTGTCGAGGCGCGCGTCGACCTCCCCGGTCGCCGCCTCCGGCGCCATGTACGGCAGCGTGCCCGCCGGCGGCGCGAAGCCGCCCACCCCCGTGCGCGCGTCGATCGCCGGCAACGACACGCCGAAGTCGATCATCTTCACGCCCGCCGCCGTCAGGATCGCGTTCGACGGCTTCACGTCACGGTGGAGCACGTGCGCCGCGTGGATCGCCGCGATGCCCGTCGCCATCTGCGCCACCATCGCGACCGCCTCACCCGGCGTCACCGCGCGCGCCTGCCGGTAGTGCAAGAGATCGAGCCCGTCGCACAGCTCGCTCACCACCACCGCGACGCCGTGCTCGGTCACGAAGCCGTCGAGCACCCGCGCGACGTGCGCGCTCGTCACGCGGAACGCGAGCGCCACCTCGTTCGAGAATGCCGCCGGATCGAACTGGTGCACCACCGCGAGCGCCACGTCCTGCCCCCTCTCCGTGTCGCGCGCCCGCCAGACCTGCTTCATGCCTCCCTCGCCGAGCGCGCGCACGAGCAGGTACTTCCCGATCGACTCCCCCGGGTACATCCCTCGATTGTGCACGGAGATCAGTCAGTTAGACCGTGTAATCCCAAGTAACGTTGCAGACCGTCCTGACTGACTGTTTCTTGGCGTAGGGTTCGCGGCGAGGTGAGACACGGTCGATGACGGTCCCGGTCCGGGCCCCGCGCACGCAGGCGCAGCGACGCGACGAGACGCGGCGCGCGTTGCTCGACGCCGCCGTCGAGAGCCTCGTCGAGCACGGCTTCGCCGGCACGACGACGCTCGAGGTGCAGAAGAAGGCCGGCGTCTCCCGCGGCGCGCTCCTCCATCACTTCCCGAGCAAGGCCGAGCTCCTCGTCGCGACCATCGCGCACCTGGCCGAGATGCGCGGCCGCGATCTCAAGCAGCGCTCCAGCGCGTTGCCCACCGGCCCTGCCCGCGTCGAGGCCGTGCTCGAGCTGATCTGGGAGTGCTTCAACGGCCCGCTGTTCCAGGTCGGCATGGAGCTGCGCGCCGCCGCGCGCACCGAGCCCGAGCTGAAGGGCGCGCTCACCGCCGCCGAGCGGGACGTTCACACGAAGATCCTGACGCAGGCGGCTGCCCTCTTCGGACACGAGATCGCGGCGCGCCCCGGCTTCGAGGCCGCGATGGAGCTGACGCTGCACCTGATGATGGGCGCGGCGATGACCACGCTCTTGCACAACGAACCGCGGATCCAGTCCCGCATCAACCAGTGGAAGACGCTGTTCCCGAGCCTTCTGGAGAAGACATCATGAGCAACGAGTTGAGGTTCGATGACAAGGTCGTGATCGTCACCGGCGCCGGCGGAGGCCTGGGACGTTCACACGCGCTCGCGTTCGCCGCCCGCGGCGCCAAGGTCGTGGTCAACGATCTCGGCGGCGGCTTCACCGGCGACGGCAAGTCGACGTCGGCCGCCGACAAGGTGGTCGACGAGATCAAGGCGGCCGGCGGCACCGCCGTCGCCAACTACGACTCGGTCGAGAACGGCGACGCGATCGTGAAGACCGCGGTCGACGCGTTCGGCACGATCGACATCGTCATCAACAACGCGGGCATCCTCCGCGACGTCTCGTTCCAGAAGATGAGCCAGCAGGACTGGGACCTCATCTACAAGGTGCACGTCCTGGGCTCGTTCAAGGTCACCTACGCCGCGTGGCCGATCATGCGCGACAAGGGCTTCGGTCGCATCGTCATGACGTCGTCGGCCGCCGGCATCTACGGCAACTTCGGCCAGGCCAACTACTCGATGGCCAAGCTCGGTCTCCACGGCTTCGCGCAGACGCTCGCGCTCGAGGGCCGCAAGCGCAACATCCTCGTCAACACGATCGCGCCGATCGCCGGCTCACGCATGACCGAGACGGTGATGCCGCCGAACCTGCTCGAGGCGCTCAAGGTCGAGTACGTGACGCCGCTCGTCCTCCGCCTCTGCCACGAGAAGAACGAGGACACCGGCGGCCTCTTCGAGGTCGGCGGCGGCTTCATGGGCAAGCTGCGCTGGGAGCGCTCCGAGGGCAAGTCGTTCCGCCTCGGCCGCGCGATCACGGCCGAGATGGTCGACGCGTCGTGGAAGGACATCACGCAGTTCGACAAGACGACCCACCCCGGCGGCATCGCGGAGTCGATGTCGCCGATCATGGCGAACATCGAGGCGGGCCCGGCCAAGGGCGGCAACGACCTCATCGACGTCGACGCCGCGCTCGGCTACCAGTTCCCCGAGGTCACGTCGAGCTACGACGAGCGTGACCTCGCGCTCTACGCCCTCGGCGTCGGCGCGGCGCAGGACCCGACCGACGAGAAGGACCTCCAGCTCGTGTACGAGCTGCACGGCAAGGGCATGAAGGCCCTCGGCACGTACGCCGTCATCCCCGCGCTCAACACGATGTTCAAGTTCGGCAAGGAGGGCAAGAGCGCCCCCGGCCTCACCTACGGCCTCGATCGCGTGCTCCACGGCGAGCAGTACACCGAGGTGCTGCGCCCGCTGCCACGCAACGCCAAGCTCACCCACCGGTCGCGCATCAAGGACATCTTCGACAAGGGCAAGAACGCGCTCGTCGTCACCGAGGTCATCTCGTACGACGAGGACGGCAACGAGCTCATCAAGAACAACATCACCACGTTCGTGCGCGGCGCCGGCGGCTGGGGCGGCGACCGCGGCCCGGCCGCCGAGGTGAACGTCCCGCCCGATCGCGCTCCCGACAAGATCGTCGAGGACAAGATCCCGGCGAACCAGGCGCTGCTCTACCGCCTCTCCGGTGACTGGAACCCGCTCCACGCCGACCCCGGCTTCGCCAAGGCGTTCGGCTTCGAGAAGCCGATCCTCCACGGCCTCTGCACCTTCGGCTACGCCGGCCGCCGGGTGACGCAGGCCTTCGCGCCGGGCGGCGATCCCGACCACTTCAAGAGCATCCAGGTGCGCTTCGCGGCGACCGTCTTGCCGGGCGACACGCTGGTCACCGAGATGTGGAAGGAGAGCGACCAGAAGGTCGTCTTCCGCTGCAAGGTGAAGGAGCGCGACCAGGTCGTCGTGTCGAACGCGGCCGTCGAGTTCTTCACGGAGATCCCCAAGCCCAAGCCCAAGGCGGCCGCGGCGGCGGGCGCGAGCGCGGGCGGCGCGGCGGCGGCGACCCCGATCTCGGCGGACATCTTCCGCGCGATCGGCGGCTACGTCGCGGCCAACCCGGCGACGGTCGAGAAGGCCAGGACGATCTTCCTCTTCAAGCTCAGCGGCCCCGAGAGCCAGTGGACCGTGAACCTGAAGGACGGCGCCGGCTCGGTGACCGAGGGCGCGGGCGCGGCGCCGCAGTGCACGCTCGAGATGAGCGACGCCGACTTCATGGCGATGGCGACCGGCCAGGCCGACGCGATGAAGCTGTTCTCGACCGGCAAGCTCAAGATCTCCGGCGACGTCATGGCGTCGCAGAAGCTCGGCTTCCTGAAGAAGCTGACGCCGGAGATGGTGCTCGCCGAGACCCGGAAGCGCGCCGGCGCGGGTGGCGCGGCGGCGCGCTTC